>NZ_JBSVWS010000052.1:0-31101 GCF_054071155.1 Pseudomonas sp. SDO5532_S415
TTGGGCGCCATCATAGCGCCCGATTGAAGTGTCCAAAATCATTAGGCCAGTTCAGCCTGCTCGCGAAGACGGAGTTTCAGACGAAGACTGTTTGACTGTCACACCGCCTTCGCGAGCAGGCTCGCTCCCACAGTGGGTCGGCGTACACCCACTGCATTTCACCACTCATCAGGCCAAGCGTTAGCTCGCCTTCAGCTTTTGATCTTGATCCACCCGCCCCTTCCGCGATCCTCTGTGGGAGCGAGCCTGCTCGCTCCCACAGTGGGTCGGCGTACACCCACTGCATTTCACCGCTCATCAGGCCAAGCGTTAGCTCGCCTTCAGCTTTTGATCTTGATCCACCCGCCCCTCGGGAGGCTGAGCGCAGGTATTCATCCGGGGATTATTCAGCGATCGGACCTGAACACTCGCGCAAATACCGCAACAGCCTCTCCAACGCCACCGACCTGGGCCGCGAACGCAAGGTCAGCAGGCCAATGTTGACCATCGAAATCGGTAGCTCGACCGGCAGGATCGCAACCATCCCGTAGCCCGCATAATGTTCGGCCACGTCATTGGGTACCACCGCGATCATGTCCGACGCTTCAAGCATCGCCGTGGTCGCGAGAATCGAAGCGGTTTCGACGATGTCCAGCGACCGCACCATGCCGCCGGCTTGCAGGGCACTTTCCACCCGGCGGCGCATGGGGCTGCCGATGGGGTGCAGGATCCAGGTCAAGGTGACCAGGTCGGCCAACTGCAATGGCGAGTCACCCGCCAACGGATGGCCGGCCCGGCCGATCACGCGCATCTGCTCGCCGTTGTCGAACAGCTCGATGTCCAGGTCCTGGCTGTCGCTCTGGTCCGGCAGCCGCCCCAGCACCACATCGAGATCGCCGCGCAGCAAGGCCGGCAGCAAGGTATCGCTGGTACCGACCTCAATGGAAATCCGCACCTTGGGGTGATCGCGCTTGTACGCCAGCACCGCCGTGGTCAGCAGCCGGGGCACCGGCCCCATCACGCTGCCGACCCGCACCAGGCCCATGGCCCCGCGCGCCAGTTCGGCGATCTGCGCCTGGGCATGCTCGAACTCATGCAACGCGCCCTGGGCGTAACGAATCATCACCTCGCCATACAGCGTCGGCTGCATGCCCCGTGGCAAGCGCTCGAACAGGCGCACGCCAAGACGCTCTTCCAGTTGCTGCAACAGCAGGCTGGCGGCCGGTTGCGTGGTGTGCATCGCCGTGGCTGCCCGCCGCAGGTTGCCGAACTCCCCCAGGGCATTGAGCAAGGTGATCTGTCGGCTGGAGATTTTCAGGGTGCCGAGGTTGTGGGGCTGCGACATATCAAATCCGATATACCTGCTTAGGGAATCGCGATTATGCCTGTATCGCTCGGCGACCTACAGTCGAGTCTCAAACGGTTTACCGAGAACAAGTATCCATGAGCATTCGAATCACTCACCTGAGCGTGCGCGACATTCGCTTCCCCACGTCCCTGTCCCTGGACGGCTCCGATGCGATGAACAGCGCACCGGATTACTCCGCGTCCTATGTCGTGCTGCACACTGACACCCCGGCCCTGGAAGGCCATGGCCTGACCTTCACCATCGGCCGCGGCAACGAAATCTGCGTGGCCGCCGTGCAATCCCTGGCACCGATGGTGGTCGGCCTGACCCTGGAAGAAATCGTCGCCGACATGGGCGCCTTCTGGCACAACATCACCGTGGGCGACAGCCAATTGCGCTGGCTGGGACCGGAAAAAGGCGTAATCCACCTGGCCACCGCGGCCATCGTCAACGCCGTCTGGGACCTGTGGGCCAAGCACGAAGGCAAGCCGGTGTGGAAGCTGTTGGCCGACATGACGCCGGAACAATTGGTGCGCTGCCTGGACTTCAGCTACGTCACCGACGTCCTCACTCCCGAGGAAGCCATCACCCTGCTGCGCCGCCAGGTGTCGGGCAAGGCCCAACGCGAGGCGCACATGCTGCGCGAAGGCTACCCCGGCTACACCACCGCGCCGGGCTGGCTCGGCTACAGCGAAGAAAAAATGCGTCAACTGGCCCGCGAAGCGGTTGCGGATGGCTGGACCCACATCAAGCAGAAAATCGGCGCCAACCTGGAAGACGACATTCGCCGCGCCACGATCCTGCGCGAAGAAATCGGCTGGGAACGCACCCTGATGATGGATGCCAACCAGGTCTGGGACGTCGAAGAAGCCGTCGCCAACATGCGCCGCCTGGCAGCGTTCGACCCCCTGTGGATCGAAGAGCCGACCAGCCCCGACGACATCCTCGGCCACGCCAGCATCCGCCGGCGCATCGCCCCGATCGGCGTCGCCACCGGCGAGCATTGCCACAACCGGGTGATGTTCAAGCAGATGTTCCAGGCCGGCGCGCTGGACTTCTGCCAGCTGGACGCGGCACGCCTGGGTGGCCTCAACGAAGTGCTGATCGTGCTACTGATGGCCGCTAAATTCGACGTGCCGGTCTGCCCCCATGGCGGAGGTGTCGGTTTGTGCGAGTACGTGCAACATATCGCCCTGTTCGATTACATCGCCGTCTCGGCTTCGCTGCACAACCGGGTACTCGAATACGTCGACCACCTGCACGAGCATTTCCTCGACCCGGTGGTGATCCGTCGCGGCCGCTACATGCCGCCACAACGTCCGGGCTACAGCATCGAAATGAACGCTGAAACCCTGGAGCGGTACCCGTTTCCCGACGGACCGGTGTGGGTTGATATCGCAGCCCGGTAGTCGCCTAACCTGCGCGCTGGGCGCGTTCCGACTCATCCAGGTGCTCCAGCAGCACCGCTATCGTCGCGTCCCGCAACTTGATGGCCTCCATCCAGTCCGGCCCTTGCGCCAACAGCGGGGGGCCGATGTTGACGTGGATTGCACCGTGGCGTGGGAACCACTGACCGTCGCGCAACACCTTGCGCGTGCCGCCAATGGCGACCGGCACCAGCGGCACGCCGACACGGGCGGCGAGCACGAAAGCACCCATGTGGAATGTCCGCAAGCCTGGCTCGCGGGTGAAGGTTCCCTCAGGGAAGAACACCAGCGGCTGGCCGGCTTGCAACACCTCGGCCAGGGACTCGGTGTCTGCGGCGCTGCGCTGCAGATCGAAACGTTCGACGAAGCAGGCACCGAGCTTGCGCAGGAACCGGCCGGCGATCCACTGGCCAGCCAATTCGCGCTTGGCCACGAAGCTGAACTGCGGTGGCAGGGCTGCGCTGAGAATGACGCCATCGAGGTAGCTGGCATGGTTGGCGGCCAGCACGCTCACCCCGGACGCAGGCAGGCGTTCCAGCCCCGCGACACTGAGCGGTATACCCGCCAAGCGCAGGAACAGCCGGGCAGCCGCTCGAGTGAAGCTGCGGCACCAACGCTGTTGCGGCAGGATCGCGACACCGAGCCAGGTCAATGGTGTGACCAGCCAGAACAGCAGCCAGATGTAAGCGGCATACAGCGCCGCGCGGCAGGTCCGCCAGCTGCGGCCGAGATGGGCGCGCACGGCCTGCACCACCAGGCGCAGCAACTGGCGCCACACGGCCAGGTGCGGCCGCCCCACTTCGCCGCGCTCATACAGTTCGCGACTGGCCGCACGGCGAATCTTCCCGCTGGAGGTCTTCAGCACGCTATGCGGTGGCGCCAGAACGATATCGTCGGGCGACACACCGGTGAGGTCGACCACGATGCGGTTGACCTCCTGCTGCAACTGTTGCCGGGCAGCCGCTTCCTTTTCGAGGCTTTCGGCCAACACCACCAGGCGTTCGGTACCGGTGGCCGGGTCCGGACTGCCGAACACCGCGATGCAGCCTTTGCGCAGACCGGGCAAATTGCCGACCGCCGCTTCGACATCGTAGGGGTAGATGTTGCGTCCGGCACGAATGATCAGGTCCTTGGCGCGACCGGTCAGGTAGACCTCACCGCCCGCCATGTAGGCAAAATCGAGCGAGTCCATCCAGCCATCGCGCAGCACCCGGCGGGTTTCTTCGGGGTTACGGTAGTAGCCACGGGTGGTGGACGGTCCACTGAATTGCAGGTGACCTTCGCTGCGCTCGGGGAGTTCGCCCCCGCGCCCATCGACGATTCGAATCTGGTGACCCGGCAACGGCCGGCCGCTGGAAACAAAACATAACGTCGCGCCGGTGTCCGCTTCGGCGGGCAATGCATTGCCTCGGGCCTGGAACGCCTCTCGCTGTACCCGGTCGATCAGCGGCCCCCGGCCCAAGGGCGGAAACGCCACGCCCAACGTGGCCTCAGCCAACCCATAGACGGGTGCCAGCGCAGTGGGCGCCAGGCCGTAGCGAGCGAAACGTTCGGCGAAGCGTTGCAAGGTCTGCGGGTTGACCGGTTCGGCACCGTTGAAGGCCAGGCGCCAACTGCTCAGGTCCAGGCCCTTGAGGTCATCGTCAGCCAGTTTGTTCAGGCACAGTTCATAGGCGAAGTTGGGCGCTGCCGACATCGTGCCGCGGTAACGGTCCATGGCCCATAGCCAACGCGCCGGCCGTGCGAGGAAAGCCAGCGGCGACATCAGCACCAGGTTGTAGCCGTAATACAGGCTGCCCAGCCAGGCACCGATCAACCCCATGTCGTGGTACATGGGCAGCCAGCTGACGAACACGTCCTGCGGTCCCACCTTCAGCGTCCTGCCCATGGCGCGCAGATTGGCCAGCAGGTTGGCGTGGCTGACCATCACCCCTTTGGGCTGGCCAGTACTGCCCGAGGTGTACTGCAGGAAAGCGATGTCATCCGTTCGCCGCGGCGGTGTGATGCACTCGCCCCCCTCCTCCGTCAGATCGGCCACGCTGGCAATGCGGGTCAGGCTGGGGACCTGCGGCAGGAGCAGCCGGGCGAGCAGCTTCGCTTGCGTCACGGTGATCAGCACTTTGGCCTCAGCGTTACACAGGATGCCGGCCTGGCGGCGCAAGTGATCCTCGATCTGCGACAGGCGCAGCGGTGGGTAGATGGGCACCGGCACCCCACCGGCCAACAGGATGCCGAAAAAGCCATGGAGAAAGTCGCGGCTGGTGGGCAGCATCAGGGCCACGGTCTGACCGGCGTGCAAGCCACTGCGTTGCAGCCCTGCGGCAACGGCCAGGGCGCCTTGGTGCAAGGCGCCATAGCTGACCTCTTCCTGTTGGTCCCCTTCACCGAGCAGGCGCACGTGCAGATGCTGTGGCTGATGGCGCACATGCCACTCCAGTACCTCGATCAAGGTCCGCGCGGCGTCCGGCGTCTGCCCGGTGGCTGCCAGGATTTCGCGGGAGGCGCTGGAGGGCAATGGACTGACGGCTTCGGCGCCCTGTCTGCTGTGCAGCACACGCAGTATGTCTTGGGGGGTGTCAGCCGAGGCGAACAGGTTTTCTGGCAGGTGCACACCGAACGCGTGCTCGATACGTGACCAGAGCTCGACCCGAGCCAGGCTGTCCAGGCCCAGATCCCGATCCAGCACGCTGTGCAAGGTGATTTGCAAACCTTGCGCCGCTTGCGGACGCAACTCGACCACGGTGCGCCGGACAATTTCGAGCAGCTTTTGCGCGTCCCCATCGAAACGGGGCTCGGCGCGGGTTTCTGGAAGCGGACGAGACATCGACGGCCCCTCACGACAGGACACTCGGTGTGTAAATCCTTACCCACGACCATTATGCGCCTATGGCGGCGACTGGGAATGCCGTCCTGCAGCGCTCGCGGGATGGCTGGGCCAGGAGGGGTTTTGTGGGTGCTAATGCTGTTCAGGCGAGCAAAAAATCTGTGGCGAGGGGATTCATCCCCGTTGGGCTGCGAAGCGGCCCCCAGCGCCCGATCAAACAGACCGAGTTGTCTGGATTGGGGCCGCTTCGCGACCCAACGGGGATGAATCCCCTCGCCACAAATGTGGGTCCGCAATTGATTTGCAGGAGCTAGGCTTTAAGGACCCAGCGCCTGCAGAGAGACCGCCATGTCAGCCAGCCTTGCCCCCGGAGTGACACGCCGAGAAATCTGGGCCTGGGCGATGTTCGATTTCGCCAACTCCGGCTACACGACTGTCGTGATCACCGCCGTGTTCAATGCCTACTTTGTCGCGGTGGTCGCCCAGGGCGCAGCCTGGGGTACGCTGGCCTGGACCAGCGCCACCGCCCTCTCCTATGTCCTGATCATCCTGACCGCGCCGCTGATCGGCGCCTACGCCGACGCCTTCGCCTGCAAGAAACGCCTGCTGCTGTTCAGCACGATCGGTTGCGTCATCTTTACCGCTGGACTGGCACTGGCCGGACCGGGAGAGCTCGGCGTGGCGATCCTGTTCATCGTGCTATCGAACTTCTGCTTCGGCAGCGGCGAGAACCTGATTGCCGCCTTCCTGCCCCAACTCGCCCGTGCGGATGCGTTGGGCAAGGTGTCCGGCTGGGGCTGGGGGTGGGGCTATATCGGCGGCCTGGTCAGCCTGGGCGCCTGCCTGGCCTTTGTCAGCTGGGCCCAGGCGCAGGGCCAGACGGCGGCGCAATTCGTGCCGGTGTGCATGCTGATTACCGCGGTCCTGTTTGCCCTGGCCAGCGTACCGACCTTCCTGTTCTTGCGTGAACGCAGCCAGCCGCAGCCAGGCAGCGACAAACCTATTGCGAAAGCGGCGCTGGCGCGCTTCGCGCAGACGCTGCATGAAGCGGAGCACTATCGCGACTTGCTGCGCTTTCTTGCCTGCACCGTCTGCTACCAGGCCGGCATTTCGGCGGTGATCACCCTGGCAGCCATCTATGCCAATCAGGTCATGGGCTTCAGTACACAGGACACGTTGCTGCTGATCTTCGTGGTGAATATCACGGCCTCCATTGGTGCCGTACTGTTCGGTTGGCTGCAGGATCGCCTCGGCCATCGCGCCACGCTGGCGCTGACCCTGCTGGGCTGGCTCGGCATGGTCGGTCTGGTCTGGGTGGCGCACGGTCCCGGGCTGTTCTGGCTGGCGGCGAACCTCGCCGGTCTGTGCATGGGCGCCAGCCAATCGGCTGGACGGACGATCGTCGGTCTGCTCGCGCCACCGACGCGGCTGGCGGAATTTTTCGGCCTCTGGGGGCTGGCGGTCAAACTGTCGGCCATCCTCGGTCCCATGACATACGGCCTGACCAGTTGGCTGTCCGACGGCGATCACCGCCTGGCCATGCTGATTACCGGCAGCTATTTCGTGATCGGTCTGTTGATCCTGGCCGGCGTCGACCTCAAGCGCGGACGACAGGCAGCTGTCGGCGGTACAGAGCCTCTCGAACAGTGAGGGCCACTATCAGGGCGACGTCCCGCGCGCGTTCACTGAATGCAGGCGTATATTGGTGGTGACGATCCGGGAAGTTGAGGCGCCAGGCGCTCGCCAATGGCGGGGCGAACAATAGAACCAACCGATAACCCACAATGCTGGAGGTGCGACATGAGCCAATATCAACGCCTCTTTCTGATTGCCGGTCCTGCCATGCGCCACACGCCGGCGCTGGAGCGGGCCGTCGCACTGGCCAAAGCCACTGGCGCAGTGCTGCATATCGCGGTATTCATCGAAGACGCCGACATCTTGGGATTGATGAGCGGAAACAAGAAGTTTCGCGAGATCTGCCAGCAAGAGAACCAGAAGTGGCTGCAGGATGAAGCCCAGCTGATACGCGGCAATGGCGTTACGGTGACCACCGAAGTGGTATTGGCTCGGGACGTACTGAAGGAAATCCTTCAGCATGTAAAGGACTTGCAACCGGACCTGGTGATCAAGGACGTACACCACGAATCAACACTCAAGCGCGTATTCGTCACCCCTCTGGATTGGCATCTGGTACGCGATTGCCCGGTTGCTGTTCATCTGGTCAGCGAAGTCAGGTGTCCACTGCCACGGGTGGTCGTGGCGGCAGTGGATCTGTCGCACCCGGAGCACCAGATCACTGACCTCAACGATCGCATCATCCTGGCGGCGAAGAGGATGGCATCGCAGTGCAACGCAGAGCTGCACCTGCTGCACGCCTTCGATCCATCGCAAACCCATATCTCCGACGCCGGCGCCGGTGCGGTGACGATGCCAGGCTTCAGCGCCGACGTGCGTCGGGCACTGCACAAGTCCTTCAATACGCTGGCTGACAGCTGTCACGTACCCTCTGAACGACAACACTTCATTGAAGGGTCGCCAGCCAAAGTGATGTCCGACTTCGCAGCCCACAGCCGGGCCGATGTGTTCATCATGGGAGATACCCATCGAAAAGGCCTGCACAAGCTGCTTGGCAGTACGACAGAGCACGTGCTCTACAAGGTGCCCTGCAATGTCCTGGCAATAAAGGGGCAAGTCGATCAGTTGGGATAGCCTGAAGCATGACAAGTGCAACGTTCCGCTTCTACGAGGAGCTCAACGATTTCCTGCCGCCCGAACGGCGGCGGCAGTCCTTCACCTGCGAGTGCGCGCAAGGGGCGACGGTCAAGCACATGATCGAGGCGCTCGGAGTACCGCACACGGAGGTCGAACTGGTGCTGCTCAACGGCGAGTCGGTGGGCTTCGGGCGGGTGATCTTCGACGATGACCGGCTGGCGGTGTATCCCAAGTTCGAAACGCTGGACATCAGCCCGCAGCTCAAGGTTCGTGCGCACCCGCTTCGGGTGCTGCGCTTCGTCGCTGATGCACACCTTGGCGGGCTGGCCAGCCTGCTGCGCATGAGTGGCTTCGACACCCTCTATGATAATGGCTTCGAGGATGGCGAGATCGCCGAGATCGCTGCGCAGCAAGGACGCATCGTATTGACCCGCGACCGCGAACTGCTCAAGCGTCGCATCATCAGCCACGGCTGTTACGTGCATGCCCTCAAACCGTCACTGCAACTGCGCGAACTGTACGAGCGCCTCGACCTGGCGCGCAGCGCGCGGCCCTTCAGCCTGTGCCTTCATTGCAACCTGCCGCTGCACGAAATCAGCCCGGAACTGGCCCGGCCGCTGGTACCGCCACGGGTTGGCGCCCTCTATTCGCACTTCCTGCGCTGCGACGGCTGCCAACGGATTTACTGGGAGGGTTCGCACTGGCGCGGCATGTGTGCCCTGCTGGCACCTTTACTGGACCGATAGCGCAGCGCGTCGGGTCGAATAAATGGCCCGGTGCAGTCATTCATCAATGGCTGATTTGAAGCAGGCGGCCGACCGCATCCAGCACCACATCGGGGGCCTCTCGATGGGGGACATGATGACAATTTTCCAGTATCAGGTATTCCCCGGGCGCCTCCGCCAGCCTGGCGATACGCATGGGATGCAACACGGACCCGTACTCGTCTTGCTCACCATGAATCGCCAGCAGTGGGCAGTGAATCGAGTCAACGGTGTCCTCAATCGTCCAGCCGCTGAATGCCTGCGACAGCCAGGTCTCCGTCCAGGCTGACAGCACCCAAGGCGCTTTATCACCATGATATTTTTCAAGACGCTCCCTTTGCCCCGGCGCCTCGAACTGCGCCTTGGCGTCTCGAATACCGCGCAGCGTCTGCTCTTCAACGAACGCTTGTGCCGAGACGGTGATCAATGCAACGCAGCTCTGCGGGTACAGGGCGGCGCAGCACGTAGCCATCGCGCCGCCCACACTATGGCCCATGGCGACAAACCGATCGAATTGCAATTGGGCCCTGACCAGTGCGAAGAAACGCTCGGCTTCGTCACGGATGAAATCCATGGGCAGACTCTTCGGGTACGGGTCCGACTGCCCGAAGCCGAGCCGGTCATAGGCAATCACCTCGCGCCCTGTGGTCTGACAAAGTCGTTCAGGAAAGTCGCGCCACAGTTCGACGCACCCAAGGGAATCATGAAAAAGAATGATCGGCGGTTTTGCCTGGCTGTGTTCCACGCCCGCCGGATACCAGCGTCGAGTAAACAGTCGCCCATGGGGCGTATCGATCCAAAGCGATTCGGTACAGACAAACGATGACATTGAAATCCTCAGCTGATCATTCAAGCGGATAAGAGAACACGAAGTGCTGCGGTCGCGAGGACAGCGATCAGCACGCAGTCTGGCGCGCGCCCGGTACGAGCGCAACCGGGGTTAATCCAGCAGCCATCGGCCGAACGCAGCCGATGGTCGTTGCATTTCGCGAGTCGCCGGCCTGTGGCTAAGCTTAATAAATCGGGACGAACTGAAACCTGAGTGATACCGGCCATCAGTGGACCTGGACTGGCATCAAGGCGGTGCTCCCAAAGGAGACGACTATGTACGCGGTGATAAGAACCTATCTGGGTACTGGCGCAAAGCAGCTTTTCGAACTGTTGGAAGCGCGCGGGACCGACGTCGAAGCTGCCCTGCGGACAGTGCCGGGCCTTGTCAGCTACACCCTGCTCAATACCGGTGATGGTGGTACGTCGATAACCGTTTGCACGGACAAGGCCGGCAGCGATGCGAGCTTGAAAGTCGCACGCGAATGGATTCAGAAAAACGCATCGAATATCCGAGCGAACCCGCCGATCGTGACGGAAGGTCCGGTCATTGTGCAGATCAAATAGCGCGTCCTTGCGATTGACCACACGACACTGTCGAGGGGTTTGTCTCGACAAGTAGAAATCGGCCCACAGCTGCCGGTGCGAGCCGGCAGAAAACGGGCAGATTCAAAGACCTGGATTTTGCCAACGTGACGGCGCAAAAGGAGGTATATACGTCATTTAGGTCGAAAGCCTTTTTGCGTAGATTTATTCCTGAGCCCGGTACCCCCGCCGGTTAAAGGAAACTGCCATGAACACCCGCATCCACCAAGGTTCCGCGCTGGCTGGTCGCGCGCGGGAAGAGATTGTCACCCTCCCGGCACCGGCTGAGCTGGATCACTGGACTACGTTCGAAAACGCGCGCAAGGCGCTCTCACCGCAGCTGTCCCGCTCTGTCCCGGCACTGCGATATCTCGAAGCCTGATTGAGGGCTTCTCCCTCTATGAACCTTACAAACAGCGGCACGAATGACATTCCAGCGACGCGTTTCGTCGTTGGCATGGCCCTTCGTAACAGGGCGCGCATTGCCCGAGGAAAAGCAGATGTCGAACCGAAACCAACAAGTCGAGCAGTCGCTGACATCCCGTATTGATGTTGTCGGGCTTTGGTTGGCGCCCTTTGGGCTGCGCCTTTTGCTCGCATGGGAATTCTTCGAAGCCGGACTTGAGAAGCTGCAAGGGGCGAACTGGTTCGCCGACCTTGGCGACAAGTTCCCGATGCCGTTCTCGTTGCTGAGCTCGAATATCAATTGGACCCTGGCAACCTGGTTCGAACTGGTCGGCAGCCTCGCTTTACTGCTCGGCTTGGGCACCCGCTTTTTCGCACTGTCGCTGTGGGTGCTGACAATAGTGGCCACCTACACCATTCACTGGCCGTCGGATTGGTCGAGCTTGAGCGCGCTTTGGCAGGGCTACGCAATCAGCAACGACGGCTACGGCAACTACAAGCTGCCGTTGATCTACCTGGTGATGCTTTTGCCGCTCATCCTCAATGGATCCGGTCGCCTGAGCCTCGATCATCTCATCGACGTCCTCCGCGACTCGGCAAGCAGGCGCTCTGCCGGTCCGAGCGCCTGGGGGCTTGTGCTCCTGACGTTGGGGATGACGGTTTCGATTCTGTTGCCATGGGTGGGAGGAACGTTGGCGGGCATCGCAATGATCCTGCTGGCTCTTCCCCGCAGACCTGGCTTCGTTCACATGCCGCTTTCCAAATCTTGATTTGCTACTGCATTTGGCAGTGCTACCCAGCGGCTTCGCCGCACCCCACCTGGAGAAAATGTAATGTCTGATACAACCATCCGTAACAAGCGTATTGGTCTGATGAGCGTCGCGCTGGCCGGGATCGTTCTGAGTGGATCGGCTTTTGCCGTACAACAATTGCCGCAAGGCTACACGCTTGCCGCGGCGCACACTGCCGCTGAGGGCAAGTGTGGTGAAGGTAAGTGCGGTGGCACGGAGTCCCGGACACAGGCCAAGACTTCCGAAGGAAAGTGCGGTGAAGGCCAATGCGGTGATGCAATCTTCAATGAGATCGATACTGATGATGATGCGCGAATCTCGCGCGCCGAGTTCCTCAAGGTTGAGCCGAAGGGGCAAGCCGTGTTCGCGAAGAAGGACACCAACACGGACGGCTACATTGATGAAATGGAGTCGTACCTGAGCGTCAAGGCGGCCTATAACGAGAACGGCAAGGAACTGCCCAATGGCCTGTTCTCTACCAAGGAGTGAGCCATGCGCCCCCGCTTTACGCGGGGGCGTTTTTTTTAGTCCTTCCTAAGCTTGCGCCAAACGCGCATTGCGTCGCAGAACCTGCGGGGGCTGCCCGAATGCACGCAAGAATGCGCGGCGCATTCGCTCTGTATCGATAAAACCGGTTTCGCAGGCGACTTCGTCCATTGAATGACGGCTCTGCTCTACCATCACCCTCGCTGCTTCCAAACGAAGGTGTTCGACCGCTTTGGCGGGCGATTGTCCGGTTTCGGCTCGAAACGCTCGACTGAACTGCCTTGGACTCAGATGGGCTGCCGTTGCCAGTTCTTCTACTGTAAGGGGGGCGCACAGGTTCTGGCGGGCGTGTGTCAATGCACGCTGGATGCGATCGGATTTGGCGTCCAACTCCAACAGCGCCGAGTGCTGAGACTGTCCGCCGCCACGTCGATGATAGACGACCAGGTCTTGGGCAACCTTGCGGGACAGTTCCGGGCCGAAATCCTTCTCAATCATGCCAAGCGCCAAGTCTATGCTGGCGCTCATCCCGGCAGAGGTCCAGATAGGTCCGTCGATGATGAAAATTCGATCGTCTTCTACGTGTGCTTTCGGAAACTGTTTCTGAAGATCGCGCGCATGAAACCAGTGCGTGGTGACGCGTCGACCATCAAGCAATCCCGCTTCACCCAGTATAAAGGCCCCGGTGCAGACCGATGCGATGCGCCGTGTGGACTCGGATGCCTTACGCAGTTGAATGATCAAGTCAGCCGGAGAGGGGGTCGGATCCATCCAGCCAGTGACGATCAGCGTATCCACATTGCTGCTCGACAGCGGACTCGTCTCAACAGGCGCACCAAACGAGTTGGGAACACCGCCACCGTTCTGCGAGAGGAGTCGGATGCCATACAACGGCTCATCCGCCGCACCGTTAGCGAGTTCAAATGCGGAAACTGCCGCCAAACCCATGATTTGGAAGCCGTGCGGCAGAACAAAGCCAATCGTGATCATAGGACAAACCTCCGTGGCCTGACACGAGCTATACGGGCATTTCAGGCCATGGTCAATCTTCTTGCATCCCACTCGGCATCAGTTATTTAAGCAGCGGCTCCCTAGAACTTTTCTCTATTTATCGGTCTATGTGGATAGGCACATCCGCCCGGTAAGCGCGACCTCACAGGCTTCCCGCAGCCAGATGGCCACACGCCCAATTGTCAATCAGAGGTTGTTTTCGCTCATGAAAATCCTTGACCCACGGATGGTGCTCTTCGGCCTGTTCGCGTTCGCGGCATTGGGCTCGGCATCAGCCACACAGATGAAGACCTCAACCCCTGCTTTAACAACAGAAGTCACAGCCGTTCAGGCGCCTGTCCAGGCCGCCGGCAACCCTTGGCCGACCCTGAGCAGCATGGCCGACAACCAGTCGGGCCCGTTGCTTGCCCATGACGACCGATACTGGCATGACGGTCGTTGGCACGATCGTCGGGACAATTGGCGCCGAGACGACTGGCGTCGAGACCAGTGGCGTAGAGAGCAAGCCCGCCGGGAAGCTGAACGCCGTCGTGATTGGGAGCGCCACCATGATCGGGCCATGCGCCACCGCTACGAGCACGATCATCGCTACTACCGTCGCTAGTGAGGCGTCACGAGGCTAGTCAGAGGTACCGAGATGAATGTGAGACTCATGCTCGCCAGGTGGGTGATGGTTGCGATTGGCTCAGTCTTGTTGATGCCAGCGTCGGCGGATTATCGGCGAGGCGGACACGAGGGTGGCGAGTGGAAGGACGAGTACCGGGACGGGCCATGCAACGTAAAGATCGAGTCCAAGGACGACGAATACAAGGAAGAGATCAAATGCCCGAATGGTCGCGGCGCCACCTGGCGTCGTGGCGAGTGGAAAGACGAGTTTTGGGAGCGTGGGTGCAAGGTCAAAATCGAAGCCAAGCGAGATGAGTATAAAAAAGAGGTCACGTGTGATCGCGGTAATTGACCTGGGTGCCAGATCTGGCACCCAGTGACGACCTTGTCCCCCCGTGCAGCCGGCGCCCAGGCAGCACCAAGATTGCCTGGGCCACAGCGGGGATCATTGCCCCGCAGTCTCTTTCAACAGTGCAGCCGCCGCCAGCTTACCTAACGCGTTACCCGCCAACGGGCTGTCGCCGGTCAGCATCTTGCGGTCCTGATGGACCGCACCGGAGATGTCCTTGTTAATGATCTCAATCCCCAGTGCTGTCAATTGCTCACCGAACTTCCAGGTCAGGTGACCCGGCATGTAGCCGATGTCGGGCGTCTTGGCGTCGAGGTCGTCGGGGAACGCGCAGATCTTGTAACCGTTGAAGATGCAAGAGTCTTTGTTTGCCCCCCTACCCGCCGCAAGCAACGCCGCCGGTCCGTGGCACAACGAGATCACAAACTTGTCCTTGGCGACCGCCCACTCAAGCACCTTCTTCACATCGGCACTCTGGGGTAAACCAATCAATGCGCCGTGGCCACCCGGGATGAAAACACCGATGTAGTCGGAGTCATCGCCCAGTGCCTTGTCGGCAACCTCAGCCAGTTTCATGGGTTGCTTGAATTGATCGCGATATTTGGCGTACAGCCCCTTCACCTCCGCATCTTCAGATGGCATCGCCCAGAACTCGAACTTGACGGGGTTACCCGACAACGTTGCGATGTCGAACGCGAATCCGGCTTTGTCCAGGTGGTACATGGGCAGCAACGTTTCCACAGGATGGTTTCCTGTCGAGAACATCGTGCCGTTGTCGGTCAACAGGTAACGCTCATCCGCCCCGATCACCAGCACCTTCCAGCGCCCGCCTCTGTAAGGATCGGGATAGTCGGCGCCACTGAGATCGGACGTTGGAGAAGTGAACTGGCTGAGTGAATAGGGCGAGGGGAAAAACGCATTGTCCTCGGCTGGATCCTCGGTTGGACGCTTGTCGTCGACTTGAGTATTGGTCATGACTGACTCCGTCGTGCTGGGCGAATACGGAAGGCATTCCAGAGGTTGTCATACCAGCAGCAATGCGGGTTTTCCCACATTCGAACAGGCTGCCGGCACCACTCTGGCTTCAACGTGAGACCAAAAGTCTAGTCCAGCAACAATCGGCGTGGCCGAATCCGACTAGCAGCCTCAACTGCTCGGATTGATGGCCATCCTTCTGCCACCGACTACTCGATCAACTGGCCACTGACTGACTTTACGATCGTCAGATTGGACTGTGGTTTGTGCCGACCTCCGCTGCCAGGAGAGTAAAATTCACGCATGTCCGTCCTCGTCGAATCATTGGCTGAATACGTCGCCACAAGACTATATCAGCCATTGGCTGTTGGGCTGAAAATAGCCCCGACAGCAAATTCAGTCAAACGGGAGCCCGTCATGAACACTGCATATCCCCCCACCGTCGCTGCAGTTCAATCGGTACCTGCCTGCACGACCTCCATCAAAAACCTGCCCATCAATTTGTTTGGTTCGGTCATGGGCTTGGCCGGGCTTGGTCTGGCCTGGCGCTTGAGTGATCAGTATTACGGCATCGGCGGCATGTTGGGTGAAGCGATTGGCGCACTGGCCGGACTGATATTCGTGCTGCTGACCCTGGGTTACCTGACCAAGTGGGTAAAACATCCTGAAGCGGTCCGGGCGGATTTCAACCACCCGATCATCAGCAACTTCTTCGGCACCGTCACTATTGCTCTGCTGTTGCTTTCGGCGGTGGCAACGCCCCACCACCCGGTGCTCGGACAGGCATTGTGGATACTGGGTAGCGCATTGACTGTATTACTCGCCGGCCTGGTTGTTTTCCGCCTTTTCTCCGGCAGTCAGGATCCAATGAATGCCGTACCCGCCTGGTTGATTCCAGGAGTCGCCACCCTCGATATCGCCGTCACAGGCGCGCATATGCCCATGGCCTGGGCCGCTGAGTTCAACCTGTTTGCCCTCGCCGTGGGTGCGGTAGTGGCGCTGGTTTTCTTCTCGCAGATTTTTTCGAGATTGGTGCATCAACCCGCCATGGCCAAAGGCATGGTGCCTTCGTTGATGGTCTTGATTGCACCGTTTGAAGTCGGTTTCCTGGCATACACCAATGTGTTCGGTGAAATCGACCAGTTTGCCAGTGTGTTGTTCTACTTCGGCCTGTTCCTGTTCGTGGTTTTGAGCTTCAAAGTGTTCCGTCGCGATGTGCCTTTTGCCCCATCGTGGTGGGCAATCAGCTTCCCTATCGCGGCCCTGAGCAATGCGGCGCTGAAATACGCATACGCTCACCAGGACAATACGCTGCTGATGGTCATCGCTGCGGCGATCCTGCTGTTCCTCACGGTGGCGCTGACCGTGTTATTGGTGAAAACCTTGACCAGCCTGTTCAGCGGAAGGCTGTTGGCGGGTTGACCTTTTACCTCCCTTTGGCGAGCCTTTATCGGCTCGCTTTTTTTTGCCATTAAAGGTCTTGTCGGATGGCCAGTTTTCGTCTGGTACCTGGAACGCGACCCATACGTTTTTTTATCCTGTAAAGGAGCGCAGAATGAGCTGCCTGGCGTTCGAATTGACGCGTCGCAATTGGCTGGCGTGAGTCATCCCGGGCACCATGGGTAAGGCTTTCTCGCGGACGATGAGCGCGCCTGCCGTCGACTGCAGGGGCCGGAGGAGGCGTTTTGAAATCATTCCCGCTCAGACCTGGCGCCTCAACCCTGGACATGTTGCTTCAAGCGTGGCTGCCGCGCCGTGACGCTGTTCCGCCAACCTTGACGGAAAAAGCCGTCATTCCAGGCATTCCCGATGCTCGCTACAGGCTGGATCACGACCTGACTCCGTTCATTCAGGATGCGGTTCTGTCCAACAAACGTGAGAGCGAGGTGCTTGCCAGGGCCGGGATGCCGAACGATATCCTGCCGCTGGCAAGCATGCTGGCAATCTCGGGCGGCGGCGATGCCGGCGCATTTGCAGCGGGACTCATAGCCGGGTGGACCACCCATGGGACTCGCCCCCTGTTCAAGGTCGTCACGGGCATCAGCGCGGGCGCCCTGGTCGCCCCTTTCGCGTACCTGGGGTCGGAGTACGACGGCGTGATTCGGTATGTCTCCAACGCAATCGGACCCAAAGACATTTTCCATTCGCGAAGCGTGCTGACCCGTCTTGCCAGCGACGGTATAGCGGACAGCAAGCCGCTGTCGCGACTCATCGCAAAATACGTCACTGCGCAGATTCTTGCGGCGATTGCCGCGCAATACGCCAAAGGACGAATTCTGCTGATCGGCACCACTGACCTTGATTCAGGGCGGCCAGTCACCTGGAACATGGGCGCCATTGCCGCCAGCAAAGCACCGGGCGCGCTCGACCTCTTTCGCAACATCATGCTCGCGTCCATGAGTATTCCCGGGGCTGTCTCACCCGTCATGATCGATGTGGACGTTGACGGCGAACAGTTCCAGGAAATGCACGTGGACGGCGGGGTCATCACTCAAGTATTTCTTTATCCGCCCAGCACTGTGATTGCGCTGAGCAAAGCCACCGGCGCACCTTTGCGACTCGAACGTCATTTCTATGTCATTCGTAATGGAACACTGGAGCCGCAGTGGTCGGGGACCAAGCGCCGTACATTGAGCATCGGCGGTCGAGCCATCAGTGCTTTGATTCAAACCCAGGGAATCAGCGACCTGGAGCGAATCTACCGCATGGCGCAGCAGGATGGAGCGGATTTCAATCTTGCGTACATTGGCTCCGACTTTTCCTGTGCGCACAGTCGCAAATTCGATGGCGAGTACATGAAGCGTTTATTCGATTACGCCTTTCAACTCAGCGCGAAGGGTTATCCGTGGCATAAATCGCCGCCCTCGGAAAACACTCAACGACCAAACACCCGCTGAACGATTGAGCCAGTCTGTTGCATCGACCGGTGGAGTCCCCTGCCAAATGCGCACATCCAGATAGCAAATCTCAAAGAGGCCGCACCCTGAGGTCACCCGCTTGCCGAGCAACGTGGCCAAGGGCGGGCGGCTCGCTCGCCCCTTCTGAAGTTCGGATAGACAAGGGTGCCGGTCAGATCAACGCAACCAGCCAGGGAAGCACGCCTGCGACTATGCAAATCCGAGGAATGACAGGACAACTGCAATGACCACGACCAACCCAATGATGTAGATGATGTTGTTCAAGGTATTCACCTCTCTGTCTGAAGGAGCGCGATGCGATGGCACTGTTGCGCACTATTCTTGCCTCGCTATTTGAATCGACCACAACGAAGCTCAATAGCTCCTTCGTTTATGGGTGGGCCAGGCCTTTGTTTTTCGCGAAGTGCACAAATCGGCCAAAAACCAAAGATCTTTGGCGAGGGAGCTCGCTCCCGCCCACACCTGTCACAAAGGAAGCGGCCTGTCCTGTATGACCCGTTTCATCACCAGGGTTGAGGTCAGCCGCTGCACGTTAGGCAGTGTCGATAAACGCTCATCATAGAGTCGTTGAAACGCAGGCAGATCCTGGGCAACGACGTGCAACAGGTAATCCGGCTCCCCGAACAACCGCTGGGCATCGACCACTTGCGGGATATCAATGAGCGCCGTTTCGAACGCCTCGACAGCTTGCCGGTCACCTTCACGAAGCGTGGCAAATACCATGGCGGAAAAGTTCAGGCCCAATGCACCGGGATCGAGTAGCGCGCGATAGCCCAGCAATACGCCGGCTTCTTCCAGTGCGCGTACGCGCCGATGGCACGGCGAGAGGCTCAAGCCTACGCGCTCGGCAAGCTCGGTCACCGAAAGACGGCCATCCTTTTGCAGTTCAGCAAGAATCTTTCGATCAGTCCTGTCCAAGTAGAAATATCTCCCTATTTTTGACCAAGCAACGATTATCTTTAAAAGTAAATTCTAACCTTTTTTCATTAATCTTCCCCTCACCATTAACGACCGGACGTCCTTCAACAAGAGGACGAAGGTCCTGGCTTTCGAGGCGGATGATGAATAAAGCGTTTTGTGAACGGCTGACACAGGTGGCGCCATGACCCTCAGTGTTTTTACTGCGTTCTGGGGGGTGTCGATTCTGTTTGTCATCACGCCCGGGGCCGATTGGGCGTACGCCATATCGGCGGGCTTGAAGCATCGAGTCGTGGTGCCTGCCGTGGGCGGATTGTTATCCGGACATTTGCTGGCCACGATGGTGGTTGCCGGCGGTGTGGGTACACTGATCGCCGGCCATCCGGTAATCATGTCGGTACTCACCGTGGCCGGCGCGGGCTATCTGCTTTGGCTGGGCGCCAATATGCTTGCGCGCCCTTCCACCCCTCGTGCGGATGAAATCCAGGTGTCCGGTTCATGGGTGCGCTGGGCGTTCAGGGGGCTTTGCGTCAGCGGGCTCAATCCCAAAGTGTTCCTGCTGTTCCTGGCGCTCTTGCCTCAATTTGCCGACGCTACAGCGCCCTGGCCTGTACCGATGCAGATGATTGCGCTCGGCCTGGTCCACACGTTCAGCTGCGGCGTGATCTACCTGCTGGTCGGATTCGGTTCGCAAGCCGTGCTTCGGGCACGCCCTGGTGCCGCTCGACGGGTCAGCCGTTTCTCGGGAGCCATCATGATCATCATTGCGCTGGTGCTGTTGATCGAGCAGCTGTGTGGTTAATCCTCCGTAACCACAAAGCCCGCGGATTTCCGGTTTTGCGGCTAAGGTCAATGCAAGATACCGGCTCAAGCAGTTCACTGCCTGCACCCAATTGAGCATTGAAAGTAACCTGAACTTCACCACCAAGGGCACGCTCGTGAACAATGTGAAATTGATGCTGGTGCTTGCCTGCGCAGCTGCCGCGGGCTGCAACGCAAGTCAGGAACAAGAAGTAAAGCTGAACTGCAAATACAGCCGTGTGACTACCGTGGAAAAAGCAGGCACCAAGACCACGGTTCAGGAGTGTTTGCCAGACCCCGCCGAAACGCTTGCCTTGCTTGAACAGGCAGAAGCGAAAAAGCAGCCGACGCTTGAGGAGATGGCCCCCGAACCTCTGTGTGTACAAGAAGTTAACGGGGAAACGCAGATACTTCCGCTGGCTGAATGTGAAAATGATGCTCCCTGAGCAGAGGAAGTCATATCGCCCTTAAGAGGTGTCCGGTCAGTCGACATCGATGAGGAATGTGCCGGCCTCTTCGTGGCCCGCTCCCACAGCTTTTGTGCAGATTGCATTTTGCGTGAACGACACAAACCCTGTGGGAGCGCGGCTTGCCCGCGAAGGCGTCAGGTCAGTCGACATCGATGAGGAATGTGCCGGCCTCTTCGTGGGCAAGTCGAATCGTCGCACCGCCGCTCCCACGGTTTTTTGGCTGCCGCCATCGCGAGCAAGCTTTGCTCCTACAAGGAGAACGCAGCCTCGACAAACGCCTCCAGCGCCTTGTCTTCCAGGATCTCGATAGAAAAGTGCCCGAAGCGTTTGGGCAACCAAATGATACGTGCCCCGGACGGGGATTGCAGGTTCGCGCGGGCTAATGGCTTGCCGTTTTCGTCCTCAGGCTGAACACCGGCGAGTATCAATTCGTCATAGGCCTTCTCGATGTCCGGTGTCGAGTAGCAGTGACGGTAAATCATGCCCTCGCCCGCGCTGTCCATCAGTTCCTTCAGGTTCCCCGCCAACGGTTGTACCAACATGAAACGCTCTTGACCGACCAGCGCAATCGCGTAGCGTACGTGCAGGCCACCGCGCTCCCACACAAGTGTTTTAGAGATCCTGGCTTTCAGGATCTGCGCGTAGTACGCACAAGCTTCGTCGAGGTTTTTCACCAGTACATCTACGTGACTGAACTTCAGCTCCATTGCATGCCTCCTGCCGAAACGGCGACCATGGTAACCACGCCCCCTCAAGAAAAATCAACATGACCATCACGATCCGCCATGAAAAACCCGCCGACATCGACACCATCGCGCGACTGACCAAAGCGGCGTTCGAAAACGCAGAACATTCAAGTCACACTGAACACTTCATCGTCGATGCGCTGCGACGCGCCAATCAACTGAGCGTCTCTTCAGTCGCGCTGGAAAACGCCGCAATCGTCGGCCATGTGGCGATTTCCCCCGTCACCCTTTCGTCTGGCGCAACCGGGTGGTACGGCCTCGGGCCGATCTCGGTGTGGCCGGAGCATCAGGGCCGGGGCATCGGCTCGATGTTGATGAACGCCGCATTGACCGACTTGCAACGCCTTGGCGCTGCGGGCTGCGTCGTGCTGGGCGAACCTGGCTACTATGGTCGTTTCGGATTCAAGGCTCATCCGGGCCTTGAGCTGCCCGGTGTTCCAGCCGAGTACTTTCAGGCGACTGCCTTTGCGAGTGAGCTTCCCGTCGGCATCGTCAAGTACCACGAGGCTTTTGACGCCAGCGAGTAAACCAGGCAAACGAGCCGACACCCCAATTCCCCACAAATGGGTCTTGCTACCCGTTTCCTGCAACTGCCTGCTGTGCTTGCGGATAGGCCATGAAATTGCCCTGCATCGCTCAAGCACCCGGTCTATCGGCCACAACCCGGATCGTCGTCAAACCCTTGGCATAGAGAATGCTATTTGTTCATCCACGCACCATTGAGCGGTTGAAGCTGCGACAACAAGATCAGCAGCACACCTGGGGCAATCCCTATGCACGCCACTGCCGCATTGTTCCGACGCTTGCGCCGAAGAACGGCTGACTCGATTGCACCCACCCGGCAATTCAATCTCATGCGCTGGTTTTCGGTGGTCAGTTTCCTGCTCATTGGCGTGATTGCTTTTGGGCTCGGCTCCGTGTCAACGCGGTTCCTGGTCACCGAAAGTCTCGAACGCGATGCGCTGATGTCCGCGCAATTCATCCAGACCATCGCCAAAGGCGAGATACGCCATCACGGACTGGCCGGCCTGCAGATCGCAGCGCCTGTGCAACACGCACAAGATGAGGCGCTGTCAAAAAACGGACAGCGTGTCAGATCCGAGTTCCTGGATTACCTTTCACGCCTCCCGGATTCGCTCCTGATCTCTATCTACTCTCCCCTGCGGACGGTGGTCTGGTCGACCAACCCGCAACTGGTGGGAAAGCACATTTTGAATGACGAGCTTGAAGAGGCATTCAACGCCAAGGATCGGGTTTCAACCAAATACAACGAGGTGGATAAGGACCGCAAGGAGCAGAAATTTTTTCGCGCCCCCAAAATGTTCTTCGTCGAGAGTTACATCCCGATTGTGGATGACGGCGGGAACATCCAGGCGGTGGTTGAAATTTACCGGGAGCCGCTCGACCTGATTGCAAGCCTCAATCGCGGACACTGGATCATCTGGCTGTCGACGATGGGCGGCCTGCTGTTTTACTTCGGGGTTTATTGGATAGCCCGACGCGCATCAATTGTGCTGGCCTTGCAAGAGGATCAGGTTGTTGCCAACAAGACCTACGGTGGCCTGGTCGAAATGTCCACGGCGGTTGCCCATAGCCTTCGCAACCCCCTGGCCTGCATTCGCTCAAGCGCAGAGTTGGCCAGAGACATGGACGGCCAACCCGCGCGGAAGAACATCGACGATATCGTCAGTCAGGTGGATCGGATGTCGCGGTGGGTGCATGAGTTACTGCTGTGTTTGAGCCCGATCCGTGGCGAGGTCGAACTGGTGGAGCCGATGGCAATGGTGCAGGCCACACTCAACGGCTTCAGCCAGCAGCTGGCTCAATCAAGAATCCAGGTCGAGTTCAACAATGAACCGACGCCAAGGATCATCAGTAATCCGCTGTTGCTTTCGCAGATTCTCAAGAGTGTCGTTGCCAATGCCATAGAGGCGATGCCGGCAGGCGGCCGGTTAACCTTCCAGGCCAACGTGGACCAAGCCCATCAATGGTTGCATCTCACCATTGCGGACACCGGGGATGGAACGTCACGGCAACAAGAAATGATGGCATTCAAATCCTTCTACACCACCCGGCAAGGCCGGCTGGGTATAGGGCTGACCATGGTGAAGCAGATCATGCAAAGCTTTGGCGGAGAAGCGAGCCTGACAAACCATGAACAACAGGGTGCGGCAGTGCAATTGAGTTTCAGGGTCCTGGATAGAAGAGCCGGCGCATTGCACTGACCTTGCAGAACATTCCGCGTTTCAACGCTGTCGCACCTCCCCGGGTGCCTGGGCCGGTGCCGTGAACCATTGGTCCCTGGGCACGCGCTTTTCTTCTTCGGGATCGCCCAGGTAGTGCGGCGACATGATCTGCACGCCGTATTCGTTGAAGACGTCCTGGATATTGGCGTGCAGCATGCTCAGCAGCACGGCGCGGGGCCGGGGTTGGCTGGGGATGGCCTGCGCCACCAGGCGATACTCGGGATAAAAATCCGACAGTGCGGTCTGGAACACTTGCGCCGGTGGATCTTCGAGCACGCCCGGTGTACGCCTGGCGGCTTCCAGCAACATGGCCTCGACCTGACGCCACGGCGTGTCGTAGCCGATGGTCACCACCGTATCCACCACATAGCCCGGGCCTTGCACCGTGCGGGAATAGTTCTTGGTCACCGTGCCGGTGATCATCGAATTGGGCAAGGTCAGCACTTCCCCCAGGCCGGTGCGGATGCTGGTGGTGAACATGCCCAGTTCAGTCACCGTGCCTTCGTATTCGCCGATGCGCACGAACTCACCGGGGCGCAAGGTTCGGGTGTACGTCAGGATCAACCCGGCGGCTGCCTGCCCTACCACGCTGGTGGCCCCCAGCGAAATCATCAGGCCGATCAACACGGACAAGCCTTTGAAGGCATCGGTGCCCGCACCGGGCAGATACGGATACGCCATGGCCAGCGCAAACAGCCAGATCGCCAGCGACGTCAGGCGCTGGGTAGGCTGCAGCGTTTCAATGTTCAGCCAGCTGAAGGTGCCCGGTGTCGCCATGCGCCTGAGCACACGCCGACTGAACGCCGTCGCACCACGGGCGATGAAGAAAATCGCCACGGCCACACCCAGCCCGGGGATGGCGCCGACGATGGCCTGAAACAAGTAGCTGGCCACCTCGAACAGGTAATTGTTGAGGCTTTCCCCCCAGGGCCGGGTGTAGGGAAACCGCGACAGGACGAATCCCAGCCATTCATAGGTGAGCAGCAGCAAGACCAGCCAGCGCAGCAGCCAGAACAAGCGGATGACCAAGGGGTAGAGGTAGTTGGCTTCAATGACCTGGACCCGCCCCACTTTCAACGCCCGGGTGTGGCGATCCATCAACTCGGGCAGCCGCTTGAGCAATCGGCGTCGCAGATACGCCACGCCCCAGAGCAGCGCACAATACACAGCCGTGGCGATGGCCGCCGTACCGAGCGAGCGAAGAATCAATTGCAGGTTGCGCGCTTCCCGGGTTTCAGCCACCACCTGACGCAGCTTTTGCGCCGCGCCCTCCGCGGCCTGCTGGACAGAGGCGTAGGCAAGGCTGTCGACATCCTGGGGCGCCACGATAAAGGCACGCCGGGTGCCCAACAGCACCAGATAACTGTCGTGGATCGGGTCAAGGGTGACGACAGGCTCGTCAGACTCATCCAGGGCTTCACCGATCACTGCTTTGGCCCGCTTGACCCGCGAAGCCGGTGTTTCGCCCAGGACCGTGGCGCGGAACACCATGATGCTGCGATTGGCCACTTTCAATTCGACGGCATCTTGCGCCGACTCCACGGCGTCCCCGGCCCATAGCTGCATTGACCAGAACACTCCGAAAACGACCATCAACAAGGCAGGCAACCTGCTGCTCCGCATGTGTCAGTTCCTTACGCCACAGGTTGGGGACAGGGTTCAGAACGCAGCGTAGTCCAGCGATGCAAGGTTGTCAGATGGCCGTTACTGGATAAAGGGTGATGGGCACGCAATCACTCTGCCCGCTCCAGGCGCTGGTACTCCCGCGGACATACGCCAAACCGGGCGCGAAACTCGCGGGAGAAATGAGCGCCGTCGGAGAAGCCACAGTCCATGGCGATCTGGGTGATGCTGCTGTGGCTGTTCACCAGCAGCCAGCCGCCGTACTCGACCCGCAGCGAGCGCTGGAATTCCATGGGTGAAAGCCCCAGCGACTGCTGGAATGCCCGTGTCAGCTGGCGCCGCCCGAGCCCGACATAACGCGCGATGGCATCCAGGGTCGGCAGGCTGTCCATGCGCTGCTCGATATAATGGGCGGCCTGCCGCACGCGCTCATCCTTGATGTCTGCCAGGTTGGCGTAGAAGTGCGCCTGGGGCTGACGTCCCTGGCGAATACCCTGCAGCATCATGTGCCGCACCGCCTGCTGGGCTTTTTCCCGTCCGCAATGCCGGGCCACCAGGTACAACCCCAGGTCGATGGCTGCCGTCGAGCCGGCGCAGGTGATCAGATCGCCCTCATCGATGAACAGGTGATCCACCGCCGCCGGGGTCTTGGGAAAACGCGCCCGAAACGCATCCAGCACATTCCAGTGCACGCACACCGACCGACTACCGACCACACCCGCCTGCGCCAGGGCGAACGTGCCGGTGCAGATGCCCAGCAACCGCGTGCGACTCTTCGCTACGCGCTGCAGCCAGTCGCGAAAATGGGCCGGCAGATGGGTGTTGAGATAGTCGTTGCCACCGCAGATGGCCACGTAATCGAACGCGTCCAGGTCTTGCGCCAGGCCTCCGGACACCTCCAGGGCGATCCCGGCGCTGGAGGTTCGCGGCAAACCGTCGACGCTCATCACACGCCACGCCGTATGGATCTGCCGGCTGCCACCCCCCAGGTCGGCGGACAAGCGCAACACATCGATAAAACCGGAAAACGCCGCCAGCGTGAATTGATCCAGCAGGACCAGCCCCACTGACAGCTGCGGACGGTTTCCCGCCCCGAGTCCGGGGGAGTCAGGCAGATGGCATTCGCGGTGTATCTGAGTCATTTTTGGCATGACCTAACTATTCAACTTTAAGACCCTGAAGTGCAAGCGCTCGCCTCAACGATACGAGCAAGATGCAGGCAAGGGGAAAAAGTCCAACAACGCCCCAGAGGACACACGATGAAACTGAAGACAGGTAAGAAAATCACCGTCGCTCTTTTAGTTACCGGCTGCATATCCTCACAGGCCGCCCTGGCTGAACAGCAAAAGCTGACCGTTGCGTTGTATGGCGGTAACTGGGGTGAAGCCTTCCTCAAATGTGTTGCAGAACCTTTCACGAAAGCAACCGGCATCGCCGTTGCACCGGAGGTCGGCACCTCGACCACCACCCTGGCCAAACTCCAGCAACAGAAGTCCAGCCCGACCATTGATGTGGCCTGGATGGACGGAGGCATCAGTGAAATGGCCTATGCCGCCGGCGTCGTCGCCGATCTTGATCCCGCAGCCATTACGAACCTCAAGAACGTGCAGGAAAAAGCCGTATACACCAAAGATGGCCACACTTTCGCCGTCAGCAGCGGCTTCTACTCCCTTGGCCTGACCTACAACACCAAGGAAATCAAAGAGGCGCCCGCCAGCTGGAAAGATCTGTGGAAGCCTGAATATGCCGGCGCCATCGCCCTGCCCTCGCCCGCCAACTCTTCCGGGGTGCCGTTCGTGTTTTTCATGGCGGACGTCTGGGGTATCGACCGGGCCAACCTGGAGCAGGTCTACACCAAGCTGGGCGCGCTGGACACCGCACTGTTCTTCGATAGTTCGGGTGCCGCGACCAATGCCTTTCAGAGTGGCGAAGCGATCATTGGCGCGCATTTCAACGTGGGTGCCTGGGACCTGATCGACAAGGGCGCCCCCATTGGTTTCACCATTCCCAAGGAAGGCGCCTGGGCCACCGATGCACGCCTGCACCTGATCAAGGGGGCGAAAAACAGCAAGGCCGGCGAGCAGTTCATCAACACCGCGCTGACCAGGGAAGCCGCATCCTGCCTGGCCGGCAAGCTGTACCTGGGCCCGGCGGTCAAGGATGTCGAGGTGGCGCAAGACGTGGCCCGCAAGCTGCCATGGGGCGTGGGCGGTTCGATCGAGAGTCTGCGGCTGTTCGACTGGAGCCAGATCAACGCGCAACGCGCCAGCGTTACCAACGACTGGAACCGCAAAGTCACCGCCAACTAGCTCAAGAGGTCTGCAATGTCAGTTTTGTTGAGCATCGACAGCGTCTGTAAAAACTTCGGGCCGTTCCAGGCGCTGGACAACATTCACCTGGACATCGAGCAGGGCGAATTCATCGTGCTGCTCGGCCCCAGCGGTTGTGGCAAGACCACTTTGCTGCGTTCGATCGCCGGTTTCATGCAGCCCGATTCCGGCACCATCGCCATCGACGGCCAGGATGTGAGTCGTTTGCCGCCTTACCGTCGGCCCCTCAATACCGTGTTCCAGAACTACGCGCTGTTTCCGCACATGACCGTCCTGGAAAACGTCGCCTACGGACCGCGACGCCAGGGTGTCAATCGCACCGAAGCACGGCTCAAGGCCCGAGAAGCCTTGGCGATGGTCGGCCTCGAAGCCCTGGAAGACCGTTATCCGCGCGGCATGTCCGGTGGACAGCAGCAGCGCGTGGCCCTGGCTCGCGCCATCGTCAACCAACCGAAACTGCTGCTGCTCGACGAGCCGCTCTCGGCGCTGGACATGAAATTGCGCAAGCGCATGCAGCTTGAACTCAAGCATCTGCAGGCCAAGCTGGGCATTGCATTCATCTTCGTCACCCACGATCAGGAAGAGGCGATGACCATCGCCGACCGCATCGTGGTGATGAATGCCGGACGCATCGAACAGATCGGGACCAGCAGCGAGATTTACAGTAAACCCGCTTCGCGTTTCGTCGCGGACTTCATCGGCGAGGCCAACCTGATCGGCTATCAGGCCAACGATAACGGCGAAATTCGCCTGGCGATCCGGCATGAACCGATCTCACGCATTGAAAAAAACCTGTTGCCGCGCGGAGTGGCCGTGCTGCGCCCCGAGCATGTGCAGGTGCTTGATGCATCAGCTCCGGAAATTACCGGTTGCCATGAAATCCGCGGCACTGTGACCGATGTCGTCAGTGTCGGCAGCCACACCCTGGTCCACTCCATGATCGACGGGCAGCCCATCGTGGCGCGCACCATGGGCTTGCCCCGGGCCGACCTGATCGCCGGCAGCGCCGTGCGCCTGGGCTTCCATCCCGAGCATTTGCACCTGATCGGAGAGCCGGTATGAAACGCACGGCGCTCGCTCCGTGGTTGATGCTGTTCGCCGCCCTGGCCTTCTTCACGGCGTTCTTTCTCGCGCCTTTCGCGGTGGTGATCTTCGCCAGCCTGACCCAGAGCGCGGATCAAACCTTCACCCTGGATCACTACATCCGGGTGCTGGGTGACCAGTACCACTGGGATGTGATTCTGGTGACGTTCCGAATCGCCGCGCTGACCACCCTGATCTCATTGCTGCTCGGTTATCCGCTGGCCTGGTATCTGGTGCGCGTCGTGAAATGGCGTGCCTGGCGCCGAGCCTGCGTCATCCTGTTGGTCGTGCCGATGTTCACCAGCAACATCGTCCGCTCTTTCGGCTGGATGGTCCTGCTGGGCCGCAAGGGCCTGGTCAACCAGAGCCTGCTGGAGACCGGCCTGATCGATACGCCGGTACGTTTCCTGGGCACCGAACTCGGGATCCTGATCGGCATGGTGTATATCCTGCTGCCGTTCATTGTGCTCGCGGCCGGCAATGCCCTGGCCCAAGTCGACCCGGCCTACGAACAGGCATCCGGTGACCTGGGTGCCAGCCCTCGCGCCACGTTTTTCCATGTGGTGCTGCCGCTGACCATGCCCGGCATCATTTCCGGTTCGATCATGGTGTTCACACTGGCGGCAAGCGCCTACGTCACCCCGGCGCTGCTCTCCGGAGGACGGATTTCCGTGCTCTCGATGCTGATCTTCCAGCAATACAGTTCGGTCTTCGACTTCAACTATGGCGGGGCGCTGAGCGTCGTGCTGCTGATCTTTACCCTGGTAATGGTCGGGCTTGCCGGGCGTGTCGGGAATATCCGGGGGAACAACCCATGATCACTCAACTGTTGGTCAGGCTGGTGGCCTGGGCCGTGCTGGGCTACCTGCTGCTGCCCCTGGTCGTCATTCTTGGCGTCTCCGTGACCGCCACCTCTTTCCTGGCATTCCCGCCCCAGGGCTGGACGCTGGACTGGTACGCCAAAATGCTCAGCGACCCAAGCTATGTCGCGTCCTTTGCCACCAGCACCGTGCTGGCCCTGGTCGCCACCTTTGTCGCGGTGCTGCTCAGCGTGCCGGCGGCCCTGGCGATGGCCCGCTACGACTTCCCCGGCAAAGGCACGATCCTCGCCGCCCTGACTTCACCACTGGTGTTTCCGCACATCGTGCTCGGCGCGGCGCTCTTGCAGTTTGGCGGCTACTTCGGATTGACCCGCAGCTTCCTGGCGTTGCTGATCGGCCACACCATCATCATCTCGCCTTTCGTCCTGCGTTCGGTGCTGTCGATGCTGACGCCCGAGCAACGCGCCCTGGAAGAAGCGTCGAGCGATCTGGGCGGCACACCCTGGGCCACGTTCTTCCTAGTGGTGCTGCCACAGATCCGGCCGGGGCTCGTGACCGGGTCGATCTTTGCCTTCATCTCGTCATGGATCAACGTGGAGCTGTCGATCTTCAACACCACGCCGGACCTCAACACCATACCGGTCAAGCTCTTCAACTACGTGCAGTACACCGTCGACCCGACCATTGCCGCCGCCTCCGGGGCCACCATCATCGTCGTCGTTGTCGCCGTGATCATTCTGGACCTGTGCATCGGTCTCGACCTTTTGTCAGAACGCAAATAACCCTCTCTCATACATCCCGTAAGCCAGGAGTTCCGTCATGCGCATGCAAGACACGTTCGATGTCATCTACACCCATACCGAAGGCGAACCACTGTGCATCGTCCACAGCGGCATTCCCTACCCCGCCGGCTCCAGCATCCTGGCCAAGCGTAAGTTTCTCGAGCAGAACTATGACTGGCTGCGCAAGGCGTTGATGCAGGAGCCGCGCGGGCACAAGGACATGTTCGGGGTTTTCCTCACCCCGCCTTCGAGCAGTGAGTTCGACGCCGGGCTGATCTACATGGACGGCAGCGTGTACTCTCACATGTGCGGCCACGGCACGATCGCCGTGAGCATGGCCATGGTCGCCCTCGGCCTGGTGCCGCGCGGTGAAAACGGCATCACCAAAATCCGCTTTGAAACCACCGCCGGCCTGGTCGTGGCCGAGGTGGCGTCGGAAGGTGACACCGTGCTCTGGACCCGCTTCGAAAACGTACCGGCCTACGTTGCCGCCCAGGACATCCCGATCCATCTGCCGGGCTATGGCGACCTCAAGGCGGACCTGGTCTGGGGCGGCAACTACTTCGGCATCGTCGACCTGACCCACTGCGACTTGCGCATCAGCCCGGACAACGGCAGCGAACTGTCGCGCCTTGGCCTGCTGGCCCGTGACCAGATCAACAAACAACTGAAGATCCAGCACCCCACCGAGGCCCATATCAACGACCTCAACTTCATCACCTTCTGGCACCCGGCGACCATCGAAGGCGCGTTCTACAAAAACGTCCACGTCTTCAGCGCCGGCCAGCTCGACCGCTCCCCCGGTGGCACGGGCACCAGCGCGATGATGGCCATGTTCGAAGCCCGGGGAAAACTGGGCCTGAACCAACCCATTCTGTCCGAAGGCCTGTTGGGCAGCGGCACCTTCGAAGGCTGCCTGCTGGGCGAAGTCGACCTCAACGGCACCCGCGCAGTGCGGCCGACCGTCAAGGGCACGGCCAGCATCCTGGGCACCTCGCGCTGGGTGATCGAGCGCAACGACCCGGTCGGAGCTGGCTTCGTCGTCAACTGACACCCTCCTCCCACGCCAGAACCGTAACACTGCCCTGTGGGAGCGAGCCTGCTCGCGAAAAACGTCCAGACGACGCGGTCAGTCAGACAGCCCGCGCCATCGTTCACGTCCATCGCGAGCATGCCACGCTCCCACAGGTTTGGCGTAGGTCCCTGTAGGAGCGAGCCTGTTCTGGTCAAGTATTTCCGGACACCAGTTACGGTATTTAGGCCGCCTGTTGCT
>NZ_JBSVWS010000053.1:0-30340 GCF_054071155.1 Pseudomonas sp. SDO5532_S415
ATTCAACATTGACGTCGTCTGGCACGACGTCTTCGCGAGCAGGCTCGCTCCCACACTGTTCATCTGTCGAAGCAAAAATACATGCGCACACCCAATCCTCCTGTGGGAGCGAGGCTGCTCGCGAAAGCGGTGGATCACTCAACATTGATGTCGCCTGACACGACGCCTTCGCGAGCAGGCTCGCTCCCACACTGATCATCTGTCGAAGCAAAAATACATGCGCACACCCAATCCTCCTGTGGGAACGAGCCTGCTCGCGAAAGCGGTGGGTCATTCAACATTGACGTCGTCTGGCACGACGTCTTCGCGAGCAGGCTCGCTCCCACAGTGTTTTGCGTTTTTGATGAGATTCAGTGCCGGGACATCAGGCCGTGCAATACGCCGAATCGCAACCCCGGTTCCGAAGGTGTCATGTGGGAAATGCCGAAGACCTTGAACGCCGCCAGCATCAGCACCAGACCGCCCGGCAGGATGCTCAGGCGATGGGGTTGCACGCCCGCCAGCCGCAGCTTTTTGACATGCCCGACTTCCAGCAGACGTAGCGACAATCGCAGCAGGCCGCTGTAGGTAATTCCGCGCTGGCCGAAGTCATTGAGCGCGTTGGCATTGAGTATTTTGGCCAGCAGGCGCGCCGTGCCTGAAGAGCCGATGGTCTGCTGCCAGCCCTGGGTGCGATAACGGCGCGCAACCTTTTCAAACTCAAGCATGGCGACGCGCTCGGCTTCGAGCAGCGCCTGGGCGGTAATGCCGCCGCCCGCAAAGTAGCGCGCCCCCCAAGTGCCGCTGCCGATGGCAATGCTCTCGGTGACCAGTGGCCGGGCGCCGCGCCCCAGAATCAACTCGGTGGATCCGCCACCAATATCCACCACCAGGCGCATGCTCTGCTGACACGGAATCGTATGGGCAACACCGGCGTAGACCAGATGCGCTTCTTCCTGGCCGGAGATGACATCGATTCGAAACCCCAGATGGCGCTCCGCACTGGCCAGGAATAATTGAGCATTGTCGGCTTCACGCACGGCGCTGGTCGCCACCGCCCGCACTCGCCCGGCTTCGAATCCGCGCAACTTCTTGCCGAAGCGCGCCAGCGCCTGCCATCCCCGATCCAGCGCCAATTCGTCCAGTGCCCCGCCTTGAAACCCCTCGGCCAAACGCACGGGCTCACGCAGGGTTTTCACTTCCTGAATCATGAGTTGTTGGTTGCGTTTGACCGACTGGCCAATCATCAGGCGAAACGCATTGGAGCCCAGGTCAATGGCCGCAAACAGGGAGGCGTCATCTTTCATGGGAGGGATTCCTGGCAGTTGCATCGGCCCGCGAACGGCGTTGCACCGGTCGCTCAGGGCGGTTTGCGAGGATCCTGCCACGACGTTGGTGACATCACGATGACAGACAGGTGAATTTCGCCATATCAGAGACGCCACCCTTTTGTCACACACGAACCTGGCGGCGCGATTTTTTAAATGATGTTTCTTGCGGCAGCTTACCTCCTGCTTTATCGGCATAATCGCCACTGGTTCATACCAGGATCGAATAAATGACTGCTGAAAGCTACGACCAACTCGCGATCTTCGCCGCTGTAGCACAGGAGCGCAGTTTCACTCGCGCCGCTGCCAGACTCGGCATGTCGCAACCCGCCTTGAGCCGGGCCATGCGTCAACTGGAAGATCGGCTGGGCGTCAGGTTGCTTTCACGCACTACCCGTAGCGTATCCGCCACTGAAGCGGGCGAACAGCTTCTGCGGGTGATCGCTCCCAGGTTCGAAGAAATCGATATAGAACTGGCCTTGCTCAGCGAATTCCGAGACAAGCCGGCGGGCAAACTGCGCATCACCGCCGGCGAGCACTCCGCGATCACCATCCTGCAACCCGTACTCGGGAAGCTACTGCCCGACAACCCCGACCTCAGCATCGAAATCATCGTCGACTATGGGCTGACCGACATCGTGGCCGAAGGCTTCGACGCCGGCGTCCGTTTAGGTGAGCAGGTCGCCAAAGACATGATCGCGATGCGCATTGGCCCTGACATGCGAATGGCGGTGGTCGGCTCGCCAGCGTATTTCGCCCGGTATTCGAAACCTGTCGTGCCGGGCGATCTCATGCAGCACAACTGCATCACCCTGCGCATGCCCACCTACGGTGGGCTCTTCCTCTGGGAGTTCGAGAAAAACGGGCAAGAGCTGAAAGTCCGCGTCGAAGGCCAACTGGTGTTCAACAACATTGCCATGCGTCTGGAGGCCGCCCTCAAGGGGTTGGGGCTGGCCTATATGCCGGAAGATCTGGTGCAGGAATACGTCGCCCAGGGTCGATTGATTCGCGTGCTGGCGGATTGGTGCGAACCGTTCTCTGGCTACCATCTCTACTATCCGAGCCGGCGCCAGAGTTCACCGGCCTTCACACTGCTGCGTGAAGCCTTGCGCTATTTGGATTGATTTGCCTGAGTTGCTTGCAGTGCCTCACCGGCACGCCTGGCCGCATCGGTATGGCCTTGGTCAGCCAGCAACCGGGCCAGTTCGCGCAATTGCCCGGGGCTCAGGCCGACCCTCAGGCTGGCGGCCATGTGCGAGCGCAGTTGCGATTCCACACCGGGGGTGACGGCCAGCGCCGCAACCGTGGCCAATTCACGACTTTGCCAGTCAAGGTTATCGCGCTCGAAAATGTCGCCGAACAAATGCGCTTGCAGGTACTGATTGATGACGGGGGCGAAGTCGAACAGCGGACCCTGCACCGGCGCGCCGGCAATGCGGGTCTGGTTGGCCTTGCCCACCGCCAGCAGTTCACTACCGGTGGGAATGACGCGCCTGGGCTCGCGCCCCGGATCGTCCTCAATGCCGTTGTGTTTGCGCGTTTGCACCACTTTCATCAGCTCGCCGAGCGCGTTGAGGCTGCGTGGAAAACCGCTGTAGGCGTAAAGCTGCACCAGTATTTCCTTTGCCTCGCTGACGGTCAGGCCCGCGTCCAAACCCTGATTCAAGGCAGCATTGAGCCCCGGCAGGTTGCTGGTGGCCATGCTGGCTGCAATCAATGGAATGGCCTGCTGTTTGGTGGACAGCACCTCGGACACGGGGTGTTCGGCTGGCATTGAAGGCGGCACCACGGTATTGCGCGCGTTGTATTGATCATCGCTGACTTTCTCCAGCCATTGGACGCTCTTGCCTTCCATCACACCGGTTACGGCCAGATGAGTCATGGGGCTCGTGGGTGCGGCACCGTGCCAATGCTTCACCCCGGGTGGACAAACGATCACGTCTCCCGGACGGATTTCCTGCACGGGCTTGCCCCACTCCTGTGTCAGCCCGGTACCGGAAACCACTACGAGCCGCTGGCCGGCGGGATGGGTGTGCCAGGCCGAACGCGCCCCCGGTTCGAAGGTGACGTAAGCGCCCGATGCATTGACTTCACGGGTGGCGGGAAACAAGGGATCGACCCGCACCCGCCCGGTGAAATAATCCGCCGGCCCCGCCGCCGACGCCTGGGTGCCTGCACGGCTGATCTGCTGGGCGACCCGGGATTCACTGGCCCCCGCTTCAGCCCCGGCGGCACTGGCGAAGGGCGCCGCAGCGCACACCGCGATACCCAGAAGGGTGTTTTTCATGATCTCGGTTCCTTCAAGTCAGAGCGTTCTGGCGTAAAACGCGTTCAACTGGCCAATGGCGACGTCCACATACTCAGGCACCCAGTAGGTTTCGATATGCGTCGCGCCATCGATCAGGAACAGTTTCTTGTCCTGGGTGCCTGTGGCCTTGGCAAAGGCCTGCTCCGACATGTACAGGCTGTCGGCCTTGCTGCCGGCAATCATCAGCAAGGGCTTGTCGATCAGTTCGATCTGATCCGTGGCATCGAAACTCATCAGGTCCAGAAGGCTGCTCAAGGTGTATCGGAACGTGGAGTTGGGATGAGCATGGGTCTTGCCGTAGTACTCGAAACCTTGCCGATACAGATCAAATGGCAACTTGGCAATTTGCTCATCCGTCAGCTTGGCATCCCCGGTATAGAGAATTTCCCCGCCGGCCGCCTCCTGAGCTCGGGCCGCCGATGCCTGCTCCAGGCGTTGCTGGATCGTGGCCAATTGCGAATCCCGGTAGCCATTGCGCCGCACCAGTCCGGAGTTAAACATGCTCAGGGTTGCGATGGACTGGAAGCGCTTGTCGGTTTGCGCCGCCTTCAATGAATAACCGCCACCGCCGCAGATACCGAGCAAGCCCAGGCGCGAACGATCGACGCCCGGGTAGCCGGCGATAAAATCCGCCATGCCATGGATGTCCTCTATGCGGTACGCAGGTTTGTCGACGTTGCGCGGCTGACCGCCACTGGCCCCCTGAAACGCAGCATCGGCAGTGATCGTGATGTAGCCCTGATCGGCCAGACGCTGAGCATACAGGCCTGCGACCTGCTCCTTCACCCCACCATTGGGGTGGGCCACGACGACCACCGGATATTGCTTGGCGGAGTCATAGTTTGCGGGGGTGTAAACGTTGGCGGATATATCCAGGCCATTGAGTTTGTAAGTGACAGGATGAATGTTGACCTTGCCTGGCTCGTTCCTGGTGAGCGCGCCACCGTAGGTCAATGTGAAGGGGTTCTGCTTGTAATCCTCGGCCTTAACTTCGGCTCCCGACATCCCGATCATGGCGGCCAGAAAAGTGGCCCTCAGCGTGGTTCGCGTCATATGAGTATTCCTGCCCCTTTCTGTTTGCAAGGTGCACGGCAACCATGGCCGTGCTTGTGATCAATCCAGATCTTTTTCCGCGAGGAAGGCCGAAACCAGATCCGCGATCTCGATGTTGTTCATGTCCGAGAACGGGAAGTGGCTATTGCCCTTGATCCCGATCTCCGGCAAGTGAATCAGCCTGACGTCACCGCCATGACGATTGACCGCATCCCGCCACAGCCGCGCCATCGCAAGGCGAGCACGCCAGCTGTCCTGTGCCGGCAGCCGAACGGGTTTATCGGGGATGTTGTCGCCGTAGAAGATGAGGATGGGGATGCGGGTCAGGGCTTCGAACTGCGCCGTCGGTACGACATGCGCCGAGAGCGTGTCGAACGCGCTGGGAATCGGCGCGGGAACCTCGCCTTCCGGGAACACGAAGCTGCTGCCAGGCTCGAACGCGACGATGGCCCGCACATTGCGGTTCTTGATCGCCGTCAGCCAGCCGGGCCCACCACCCTGCGAATGGGTGAACAGGATGGCCGGCCCTGTCTTGTCCAATAGCGCGGACACGCCATCGGATACGACCTCGATGTCAAAAGGACCGGTGTTGGGCGTCATTGAACGCAAGAATTGCTCAAGCGCCTGCGGTCCACGGGGAAACTGGCTGCCCTCGAAGGTCGAGGGCCACAGGCCGATGCGAAACTGGTTGAACCACAGTTGCTCATCCGGTGCCGGCTTGACCGTCGCCTCAACCAGGCTGCGCCCCGCATCGCCACGGCGTGGCTGGTCGATCAGGTACGTGGAGAAACCGCGACGCAGGAAAATGTTCTGGAACCCTTCCCTGCCATCGGCCGTGGTTTCCCAGGATTTCGCCGATTGGCCCGCGCCGTGCCACATAACGATTGGCAGCGGACGGGCGTCAACCGGAATCTGGTAGAACGCATAGACGTGGTCGCCGTGGTAGCTCTGGCCGTCAGGGCGCAACGGTTTATAGGGATCAAAGGTGCCCGGCTGAGTGAGCAACCCACCGCCGGCGAACAGGCTTCCCTGATCTTCGATGACCAGCGGAGCGCGCTCGCTGGCACTGACGATCGGGCAGGCGCTGAGCGCGAAACAGAGGGTGCTCATCCTCGCGGCAGCGGGGACGTACTTGCGCAAAAGGTTCCGGGGCATGGGTTGCTCTCGATTCGAAATCGTCGAGCGGCAACTTACCCTTCGAGCATTGATTGATAAACGGCACTAATTGGATAGCACCGATACCAGGTTTGCATAAATCCAATGAACAGCCATCAAGGGTCCACCTGCCCCATCAATTGCGCCACCGTTTCCTGGCGTTTTGCATAGCGCTGCGCCAACACTGCACACACCATCAACTGAATCTGATGGAACAGCATCAGCGGCAGGATCAACACGCCGATGGTGCTGCCGGCGAACAGTACCTGGGCCATCGGCACACCCGTGGCCAGGCTTTTCTTCGAACCGCAGAACAGAATGGTGATGCGGTCTTCCTGATTGAAGCCGAAGAGTTTGCCCAGCACGGTGGAGGCCACCAATACCAGACCCAGTACCACGCAGCAGGCGACTACCAGCCCCGCCAGGTCCCGCAACGGAATCTGGTGCCAGATGCCTTCGTTCACCGCTTCGCTGAACGCGCCATAGACCACCAGCAGAATCGACCCCTGATCAACGAACTTCAGCCAATTCTTGTTACGCCCCACCCACGCGCCGATCCAGCGTCGCGCGATCTGCCCGGCAATGAACGGCAGCAACAACTGCACGCTGATTTTCACGATGGCATCGAGGGTCGAACCGCCTTCGCCGTGCACATTCAGCAGCAGGGTCACCAGCAGCGGCGTGAGAAAAATACCGAACAGACTGGAGGCTGCCGCGCTACAAATCGCCGCCGGCACGTTGCCCCGGGCCAGGGACGTGAAGGCAATCGCCGACTGCACCGTGGCGGGCAGCGCGCAGAGGTAGAGCATGCCCATGTACAGGTCGGCGCCGATCATCGGTGACAGCACCGGCTTGAGCGCCAGCCCGATCAGCGGGAACAGCAAGAAGGTCAGGCTGAACACCAGCAGATGCAAGCGCCAGTGGCCGGCGCCGGCGATGATCGATTCGCGGGACAGCTTGGCGCCATGCAGGAAAAACAGCAGCGCAATGGCGACGTTGGTCAGCCAGCCAAAGCCCACCGCCACCTGCCCGCTGGCAGGCAGCAAACTGGCGAGAAGCACCACGCCGATCAGGGTCAGGGTGAAGTTGTCGGGCAGGAAGCGAGGGCGAGTCATCGGGATCATCCGGGTTTGCCAGGGGTGTGGCCACGACTCTACTCCGCCACACGGTTGCCGACTAACGCTAGTAAGCCAGTAGATAGCGCCTAACGGACAAACCCGACATTCCTCTGTAGGAGCGAGCTTGCTCGCGATAAACGTCCAGGCAACGCGATCATCCAGGCAGCCCGCGTTATCGTTGACGTCCATCGCGAGCAGAGCTCGCTCCTACAACCTTCCCCGCCCTGTATCGAAATGTATCTACACTTCCCCACGATACAAAACGCTTCACCCGCACGCCTTTCTGAAATAGCCCGGATACCTGCCTGCACTTAAATGTGAACCACGGCCTCCCCTGCCCGACCTACATTTAAAAAGGAGCTCCACCATGAAAGTGCATTTGTTGAACAAACACGCCGACAAAAATCGCCGCCATCTGGTGGGTTCCACCGTTCTTGCTCTGACATTGGGTGTGCTGGGAGCAGTCAACGCTCAGGCCAATACCCCTGCCACCGCAGCACCTGCACCCGTCAGTGCGTCATCCACCGCCGACACCCCGTTCGGCCCGCTCAAACACATCAATGCCGGCTTGCTGAGCGTGGCGTATGCCGAAACCGGCCCGGCCAATGGCCCGGTGGTCATTCTCCTGCACGGCTGGCCTTACGACATCCACAGCTATGACGAGGTCGCGCCACTGCTCGCGGCGAAGGGTTACCGGGTACTGATGCCGTATGCACGGGGCTATGGCGATACGCATTTCCTGTCCGACAAAACCCTTCGCAATGGCCAACCCGCCGCCCTGGCCAGCGATGTCATCGATTTCATGGACGCTTTGAAAATCAAACAAGCCGTACTCGGCGGCTACGACTGGGGTGCGCGTACGGCGGGTATCGTCTCGGCGCTCTGGCCTGAGCGGGTGAAAGCGCTGGTTTCGGTCAGCGGCTACCTGATCGGCAACCAGGCCGCCGGCAAGAATCCCTTGCCGCCCAAAGCTGAATTGCAGTGGTGGTACCAGTTCTACTTCGCCACCGAGCGTGGTCGTGCGGGTTATGAAAAGAATACCCATGAGTTTGCCAAGTTGATCTGGCAGTTGGCTTCGCCGCAATGGGCGTTCGATGACGCCACGTTCAACCGCAGCGCCGCCGCCCTGGACAACCCCGATCACGTCGACATCACGATCTACAACTACCGCTGGCGCCTGGGCATGGTTCCAGGCGAAACGAAATACGACCCGCTGGAACAGAAACTGGCCAAGGCCCCGTCCATCAGCGTGCCGACTATCACCATGGAAGGCGACGCCAACGGCGCACCGCATCCGAAAGCCGAGGACTACCGCCAGCGTTTCACCGGCAAGTACGAATACCGGCTGATCACCGGCGGCATTGGTCACAACCTGCCGCAAGAAGATCCGCAAGCCTTTGCCAAGGCCATCATCGACGCCGACAACCTGTAAGGTCGTCGCCTGCTGCTCCCGGAGTCGCCACGGGTGATTCCGGGAGATCTTCTCTAAAAAAGAACAAAAGCTTCTGAATTATTCAGTTTTCCAAACACCCTCTCGACACTACCTTGACACCATGTCTGGCAAGCACTTGGGCAGATCGAAAGATCGCAGCTTGCGGCAGCTCCTACACTTTGCGTATGCAAACCCGATCCTGTAGGCCTTGCCGCAAGCTGCGATCTTTTGACGTCCCAAGGCTCGCTGAAACGGCAATCCGTCAATGTAAGATTCGAGGTAAGTCCCATGTCTGAACAAACCCTGGCTGTGCACGCGCCTTATAACGGTGCGGTGATCGGTCATGTGGCGATTTCCACCGAGGCCGATGTCGAGCAGGCGTTGAGTGTCGCCCACGGCCTCTTCCGCGATCGCAGCCAGTGGTTGTCCAAGCCGCGTCGCATTGAAATCCTGCACCGTGCAGCCGAGTTGATCGGCGAACGCAAAATCAAGATTGCCACTCAAGCGGCCAGCGAAGGCGGCAAGCCGCTGAAAGACTCGATCGCCGAAGTCGAGCGCGGCATCGATGGCATCTTCAACAGCATCGAGGTGTTGCGCTCCGAGGGCGGCCATGTGATCCCCATGGGCCTGAATGCCGCTTCGGCGAACCGCGTGGCGTTCACCCAATTCGAGCCGATCGGCGTGGTCGTGGCCGTCTCCGCGTTCAACCATCCGTTCAACCTGATCGTGCACCAGGTGATACCGGCCATCGCCGTCGGCGCACCGGTGATCGTCAAGCCGGCAACCAACACCCCGCTCAGTTGCCAGACGCTGGTCGATATCCTGATCGAGGCGGGTCTGCCCCAGGGTTGGGCGCAAAGGGTGCTGCCGACCGACAATGCCATTACCGGCAAACTGGTGTCCGATCCACGGGTGGGTTTCTTCAGTTTCATCGGCTCGGCGGCGGTGGGCTGGATGTTGCGCTCGACCCTGGCACCGGGCACCCGCTGCGCGCTGGAGCACGGCGGTGCGGCGCCGGTGGTGCTGGCGGCTGATGCCGATCTTGAAGACGCACTGCCACGCATCGCCCGCGGTGGTTTCTTCCATGCCGGCCAAGTCTGTGTGAGCGTGCAACGGGTGTTCTGCCACAGCAGCATCGCCGAGCAGGTCGCCGAGCGTCTGGGCCAGCTGGGCGACGCCATGGTGGTCGGTGATCCGACCGATCCGTATACCGATGTCGGTCCATTGATCACTGAACGGGAAATGAACCGCGTGGGCCAGTGGGTCAATGAAGCTGTCGCCAGTGGCGCCCGCCTCATCTCGGGCGGTCGCACATTGGGCAACAACTGCTATGCGCCTACCGTGCTGCTGAATCCGTCCATCAATTCGAGCGTGATGCAAAAGGAAGTGTTTGGCCCGGTGGTGGCGGTATACGCCTACGATGAACTGGCAGAGGCAATCCAGTTGGCCAATGCCCTGCCCTATGCCTTCCAGGCCGCGGTATTCACACAAGACTTGGACACCGCCATGCAGTGCTACCAGGACCTGAACGCCACGGCGGTGATGGTCAATGAAAGCACCACGTTCCGCGTCGACTGGATGCCGTTCGCCGGGGCGAGTCTGTCCGGGCATGGCGTGGGCGGGATCCCGCACACCATGAAGGACATGCAGGTCGAGAAGATGATGGTCTGGCGCTCTCGGGCTGTGCGGGGTTGAAGCACCGCGGTGATCGAACACCGCGGTGGTTACACAAACGCAGCCGGATGTCAGGCGAACAGATCGACGCCCAATTGGAACGCGACCCACAGCGCCAGGCCCGTGGCGAAAAGCAGTGCGATGTTCTCAAACAGGTTGTTGCGGTATTGCTTGCCGAGCAATGACTTCTGGTTGGACATGATCAGCAAGCCCAGGGAGATGACCGGCAAGCCGATGATGTTCAGTGCACTCACACCGATGGTCAGCGTCACGAAATCCGGCATGCCCGGGAGCGACCAGATCAGCGGGGTCACCAGAATGAACAGCATGAACCACTTGTGCATCGGGTCATGGTGGAACTCTTTGCCGTAACGTTCGCGGCGCTTGGGGCTGACGTGTTGCAACGCATCGGTAATGAGCATCGGGAAAGCTGTGGTCTTGCCCGAAATACTGGCGAACAGGGTCGCGAATACGCCGATGAAAAAGACGTACCAACCGATCGGGCCAAAGAAGATTTCCAGCGCTTTGCCCAGGTCGCCCAGGGTTTTGACTTCAATGCCGTTCGGTCGCAGGATCTCCGCGCCAACGATCCAGATGGCCAGGTTGATGACGATCCCGACAAACACCGCAAACAGCAGGTCGTTACGCTGAATACGCTTGTGTTCAGGCCCGACCCAACCCTTTTGACGCATGACGTAGGGGTGAACAAAGTTGGCGATCGAACCGGCAACCGCGCCGATGACCGACACCGCGACCAGCAGTGCACCATGCACACCTTCATCGGGCGGAATGCTGAAACCGATGGTGCCTTTGATGATGCCGGCGACATCGGGACCGGACATCACGGCCAGGGCAATAAACGCCAGGGTCATGATCGCCAGCAACACCTTCATGACGCCTTCGATCATCGAATAGATATTGCGACCGACCAGCAACCAGACCGCCAGCACCACCGCCACGGAACAAAGCAGCGGATAGTCGACCTTCAGCAACATGGCCAGGGACTCGCCCGCCCCCTTGATCATGTAGGCGTTCATCAAGTGCCCCATCAGCAAGGCATAACCGAGCATGAACCAGGCAAAAACCGGATGGAGCTGGGCATAGCCTTGCAGGATCGTCATGCCCTGGTTATTGCACAGCTGGAAGCGCGCAATGATGTTGACGATCAAATATCTCAAGAGCAGAGAGACTGCCAGCACCCACATCATCGCGTAGCCGTAATTGGCTCCGGCGACCGAGGACGTGATCAGGTCACCTGCGCCCAGCCAGGACAGCACGGCAATGATGCCCGGGCCAAGCAGCTTGAGTGTTCGGGCGAGACGGCTTTGGGTGGGTGCCGCAGATTGGGGAACAGCGGATGGGACGCTGGTCATAGACGGTATCTCCATTATTGTATTTTTGAGAACCGGCGCAGTCGACCATAATTGATACGACGTCGTACAACTAAAAATATGTTGAAGTATTTAAAAATGTTTCAAGGTCTGGGGTCGGTAATCTTGGCATCGTGAGGATCGCCGGCCCGGGTCCCCCCTCCTTCCCTGACTGACCGGCGTGTTGCATACCTGTGGGAGCGAGCCCTGCTCGCGAAAAACGTCCGGACAACGCGGTCATTCAGGCAGCACGCGTTATCGTTGACGACCATCGCGAGCAGAGCTCGCTCCTACAGGTATTTAATGCGTTATCGTTCGGATTGAACCACCGCCTGAAGCCTGTTCAGCAACTCACTGGACTTGTTTTCGTCCGACTCTTTCTTGTCGAACCAACGGGTGCCGTTCTGCAGAATCTCGGCCAGGATCGGGAAGTACAGTTGTTTTTTCTTCGCCAGTTCTACCGGGTCGGCGGCGGTGGCCTGGTCCAGTGCGGTTTGGATGGTCGCGCGCTGGGACAACCATTGCGGCGTTGATTTCTCTTCGGGACTCATGTTGTCCAGGAAGTTCAGGGCCGCCTTGGCGCGACCGACCGGGTCGTTGGCGAACGGATCTCGCCAATTCTTCTTTTGATCCTCCGGCCCGACGTAGTAACCGGTGGCCAGTTGCGCCTGCTGGCGCATCAGGTCTTGCGCCGCGGTCTGCTCTTCCTTGGTGAACGTGCCGCCTTCGTTGGTGGCGACGGCGTACAGCGAACGTCGATCCAGATCGCCCATCAGCGCATTGCGATCCTGAATGCTGTTGTCGTACGGCTTACCGCTGTCCTTCATCAGCGCGTATTTTTCATCCATGCGCTTGCGGGCATCGATGGCAACGTCGGCAAAGGTCTTGTCCCTGGAACTGGAAATCGCCCCGGGTTTGGCGACACCCAGAATAAGCGCGTCGGCGTTCATCCCCGGCCGCACCGGAAAATACGGCGCGTTGCTGGCGATCGAATCACTGTAATCGGTGGCCGTGCCGGACAAACTCACCGAATCCTCATTCTGCGTTTTGTCCGTCGGCTGATCGCTGTCGGCGACATTGCCCCTGCCATCGGCACCCCTGGTGTTGGCGGCAGAGGAATAGGCGGCGATCAAGGCGCTGGATGAGGACGAGGATGAGTTGACGTTCATGATTCTTCCTTGTTGTGAGGCTGGGGGGTCGGCAAACCGCTGCCTAATCTACTGCCGTTGGTCCTGTAAATAAACCATCGTCTGTGAGAGCGAGCGTGCTCGCTCTCACAGGGGATCTGTGTATCGCGTCTATACCAAAGCGTTAATGGCAGACACCCATGTCTGGTGGTCAGCGCGCGTCTTTGTCCATAAATTCCCCACGACAAGGGAATCGGTGCCGTCGCCGGACTGAGTGCCCTGGACCGCGCCAAGCGCTAACCACAGCACGCACATGAGTATTGAAAAAATGACTGATGAGACAAGCGGAACCACCCGTCGCGCCTTGATGACCAGCGGTGCCATGGTAGCCGCGGCACTGGCCGTGACGGTCCCGGCGCTGGCAGCACAGCAGGCACCCGCGGCCACGCCTGCGGTTGGCAAGACCAGCGGCAAGGGCAAAGGCTCGGGCATGATCACAGTCAAGGACGGCACGCGAATTTTCTACAAGGACTGGGGCAGCGGACAACCGATCGTATTCCACCATGGCTGGCCGCTGTCCAGCGACGACTGGGATACGCAAATGCTGTTTTTCCTCAGCCAGGGCTTCCGCGTCATCGCCCATGATCGCCGTGGTCACGGTCGCTCGACCCAAACCGCCAGCGGCAACGAAATGGACACTTACGCCGCCGACGTCGCCGAGCTGATGGCGTACCTCGACATCAGGAATGCCGTGCATGTCGGCCACTCCACCGGTGGCGGTGAAGTGGCCCGTTATGTAGCCAAACATGGCCGGGGTCGCGTAGCCAAAGCGGTGCTGATCGGGGCCGTGCCGCCGATCATGCTGCGCACCACGAACAATCCGGGAGGCCTGCCTCTGGAAGTCTTCGACGGTTTGCGAAAAGCCGTGGCCGACAATCGCGCACAGTTTTACCGGGATTTTCCCACCGGGCCGTTCTATGGCTTCAATCGCACCAACGCCCATGTCTCCGAAGCCGTCATCGACAACTGGTGGCGCCAGGGCATGAACGGTGGGATCAAGGCGCAGTACGACTGCATCAAAGCCTTCTCGGAAACCGACTTCACCGATGACCTGAAGAACATCGATGTGCCGACCCTGGTACTGCACGGCGAAGACGACCAGATCGTACCGATCGCCGACTCGGCACACTTGTCGATCAAGCTGCTCAAGCATGGCACGCTGAAAACCTATCCCGGCCTGCCCCACGGCATGTGCACCACCCATGCCGAGGTCATTAACCGCGACCTTCTGGCGTTCATCAAGGGTTGACCTTGTTATCGCGACGCGACCCAATCGCAGGTACCGGATCATGGTGAACGTCATGTCCGGCGCCTTGCGTTCCAGAGCCAAGTGTCTGGGACTGTGGGCAACCACGCTCGCGATTTTCGTCGTCGACACCCTCACAGAACTGGATATCGCGGTGGCGGTCCTGTACGTCCTGGTCATCATGATCGCCATGGGCTCATGCTCCATTGGCGGGTTGCGCCGGGTTGCCCTGACTTGCGGTGCGCTGACACTGGCGGGCTTCTTCCTGTCCCACCTCGATCATCCATTCAGCACCGCCCTGGCGCGTTGCCTGGTCAGCTTGACGGCGATCGGCATGGCGACCTGGCTGGCCTTGAAGAACCGGCGTACCAGTGATGAATTACAGGAACAATTGAGCTTGTTAGCCCATACCCATGATGTCGAAGCGCAGTTGCATCGCGCGCAAATCGAACTGGCGCACATCAGCCGAAATACCACCCTGGGCGAGATGGCAGCCTCCATCGCCCACGAGGTGAATCAGCCGCTGGCCGCGATCACCTCCAGTGCCGAAGCGGCCCACCGCTGGCTCGATCGCCCGTTACCCGACCTCGATGAAGCCCGTGCCGCCATTCACCGGGCAGCCAGCAATGCACGCCGGGCGAGCGAGGTCATCAGGCGAATTCGCGACCTTACCCGCAAAAGCGATTCGCACTACGAAGAACTGGATCTAGAATCGGTAGTAGCAGACTCACTTGCCCTGCTTGACCGGGAAATCCAGAGCCATCAGGTGCAATTGTCGCGCAAGGTCGAAAGCTGTTCGCCCAAGGTGTCGGGCGATCGAATCCAGCTCCAGCAGGTGGTGATCAACCTGATCATGAACAGCCTGCAGGCCATGATCGGCCACAAGGATTTGCCCAGGGAGCTGCACGTGCGCATTCATGCGAAAGAGAGTCTTGCGGTGGTGGAGGTGCACGATAACGGCCCAGGGATTGACCAAAAACACCTTGCGTTGCTGTTTGATGCGTTTTTCACGACCAAAGAAGAGGGTATGGGAATCGGTTTATCCATCTGCCGCTCAATAATAGAGTTGCATGGTGGACGCATCTGGGCAGACAGTCAGCCAAACGGCGGCGCGACTTTCTCATTCTCCCTACCCGCTTCGACAACGGACACCCAACGATGGACATAGCACCACGCTTCATCATCCATGAAACCACTCACTGGATACTCAATCATCACATGTCGTCCAAGCTCCCGGGCTATCTGGTGCTGGGGACGAGGCACCCTGTCCGTTCATTGTCCGACCTTCCCGACAACGCACTGGGCGAGATGGGGACTCTGCTCGCCCGAGTCCAGAAAACCATGCAATCGGAGCTGCAACCGAAGTGGCTCTACATCAGCCGATTCGGCCATGACCCACGCTTCCCCATCCATTTCCACTTCATCCCGGTGTATCACTGGGTCGAGGATCTGTTCTGCCAGGATGAGCGGTACCGGGTGCTGAAGAACTTCGGCGCGGGTGTCGACGCTCATACCCTGACCGATGGCGCGGAATTGACCCTGTTCATCTGGCGCGAATTTGGCGAGAGCCCGGAGCCGCCCAGCATTCAGGGGCCTTCGATCGAGCAGATTATCGAGCAATTGCGGGTGGCGTTCAGGCAGGAGAATCGAATCACCTGCTGAAGGTCGTTACAGCCCCTCCCCCATCACATCGTCCGCCCAACTGATCGCCGCTACCACCGTCGGGAAACCGATGGTGCTGGTCAGCGAGATCAGTGCGTGACGGATCTGCTCCGGCGTGGCACCGGCCTCCAGTGCCCGTCGGGTATGGCTGTGCACGGCGCCTTCGGAGCGAATGGCCGCCGCGGCGCCGAGCTGGATCAACTGGACCATCTTCTCTTTCAAGGGCCCGGCATGACGTACCGCCGTCCCCAGGGCCTCCACCGCGTCCAGATAATTCGGGTACTGACCTTTGAGGTTTCCGTAGGTTTTGTACGCTCTTTTCTTCGCCATTTTCTTTCCTCCGCGAGCCTGCACCGGCCGGCGCCCATGGGCACTTTCCCGGTCCCGTTCTGCCCGACCCGCAAGGCCTCGATGCGCGAAAACTTGCGAAAAGCGACAGTAGGCTAAGCTTAGTGCAGCTTATTGCTCACGATGCTCGCATCTGCAGGTTTTGGGTGGTTTCTGGAGAGCGTCTGCAACAGCTATTTCAGACAGGCCCACACAAATTGCGCAGGACTTGCCGTGATGCCCGAGCCTTTCCTCAGTTTTGACGAACTCAAGCGTGCCGCCGCTTCTGGCGAAATCGATACAGTCCTGGTGTGCATGGTCGACATGCAGGGGCGATTGGTCGGCAAGCGATTTCAGGTCGAGTTTTTCATCGACAGCGGCCATGAAGAAACCCACTGCTGCAACTACCTGTTGGCCGACGACATCGACATGGAGCCGGTGCCGGGCTACGCCGCCGCCAGCTGGAGCAAGGGCTACGGCGACTTTGTTCTCAAACCCGACATGCGCACCTTGCGCAAGGTGCCCTGGCTTGAATGCACGGCCCTGGTGCTGTGCGATGTGCTCGACCATCACCATCGCCGTGACTTGCCCCACAGCCCGCGGGCGATTCTGAAAAAACAGGTCGAGCGCCTGCGTGAGCGTGGCTACACCGGCATGTTCGCCTCGGAACTGGAGTTCTACCTGTTCGACGAGAGTTACGAGGCCATTCACAAGCGCAATTACCACAAGCCGAAAACCGCCGGTCACTACATCGAGGACTACAACATCCTGCAGACCACCCGCGAAGAGCCGGTGCTGCGGGCGATCCGCAAGCATCTGCAGGCCAGCGGCATCCCGGTGGAGAACTCCAAGGGCGAATGGGGGCCGGGCCAGGAAGAGATCAACATCCGCTACGCCGATGCCATGACCATGGCCGACCACCACGTCATCATCAAGCATGCCTGCAAGGAGATTGCGCAACTGCAAGGCAAGGCGATCACCTTCATGGCCAAGTGGCGTTACGACGCCGCCGGTTCCAGCAGCCATATCCACAATTCGCTGTGGGACAAAAACGCGAAAAAGCCGCTGTTTTACGACGCCAAAGCCGAGTTCGGCATGTCGAAACTGATGCGTTCCTGGGTGGCCGGACAGCTCAAGTACGCCAACGACATCACCTGTTTTCTCGCGCCTTATATCAACTCCTACAAGCGCTTCCAGGCCGGCACCTTCGCCCCGACCCGCGCGGTGTGGAGCCGCGACAACCGCACCGCCGGCTTCCGTTTGTGCGCCGAAGAAAGCAAGTCGATCCGCATTGAATGCCGCATTGGCGGCGCCGACCTCAACCCCTATCTGGCCTTCGCCGCGCTGATCGCCGCAGGGCTGACGGGGATCGACGAAAAGCTCAGCCTCGACCCGCCTTACGAGGGCGATGCCTACGTCGACGAGCACTTGCCCGAAGTCTCCAAGACCCTGCGTGATGCCTGCGCCGCGCTCAAGGGTTCGAGCATGTTGCGCGAGGCGTTCGGTGATGAAGTCATCGACCACTACGTGCACACCGCCGAGTGGGAACAGAAAGAGTACGACCGGCGGATCACCGATTGGGAACTGCAGCGCGGCTTCGAGCGCTACTGAGAGCACCATGACCTCGACGATTCAACTCATCTCCCCGGTCGATGGCCGGGTCTACGCCGAACGCCCCTGCGCCGATGCGGCCCAGCTCGACAAGGCGCTGGATGCCGCCGCAAACGCCCAGGCGCAATGGAAACGCCGACCACTGGGCGAACGCGCGGCTTTTTGCAATGCCGCAGCGGACGCGATGCTGGCCATGAAGGATGAAATAGCCCCGGAACTGGCTTGGCAGATGGGCCGCCCGGTGCGCTATGGCGCCGGTGAACTGCGTGGTTTTGACGAACGTGCGCGGCACATGATTGCCATTGCGCCTGAGGCATTGGCCACTGTCGAACCCGCGCCCATCTACGGTTCTCGCCGGCATATCAAACGCGAACCGCTGGGCACGGTGCTGGTGATCGCCCCGTGGAACTACCCCTATCTGACCGCCGTCAACACGATCATTCCGGCGCTGATGGCCGGCAACAGCGTCATCCTCAAGCACGCTTCGCAAACACTGCTGGTGGGCGAACGTTTCGCCGAAGCCTTTCGCCGCGCCCATCTGCCGGAAGGGCTGTTTCAGAACCTGGTACTCGACCATGAGCAGACGGGCAGGATCATTGCTTCTGCGCGCGTACAGCAGGTGAACTTCACCGGTTCGGTGGGCGGCGGCAGAACCATGGAAAGCGCTGCCACCGGACGCTTTCTCGGCATGGGCCTGGAACTCGGCGGCAAGGATCCGGCTTACGTTCGCGCCGACGCCAACCTCGACCACGCCGTGGAAAACCTGGTGGACGGCAGCTTCTTCAACTCCGGGCAGAGCTGCTGCGCGGTGGAGCGCATCTATGTCGATCAAGGCCTCTACCCGGCGTTTGTCGAGCGTTTCGCCGCCCTCACCCGCCAGTACGTGTTGGGCAATCCGCTGGACGAAGCCACCACCCTCGGTCCGCTGGTGAGTCCGCAGGCTGCTGATTTTGTCCGTGACCAGATTGCCGCCGCACTGAGCCAGGGCGCCAAGGCACTGATCGGTCCACAAGACTTTGCCGTTGATGTACCGGGCAGCGCCTACCTCGCACCGCAAGTATTGGTCGACGTGACCCATCAAATGTCAGTCATGCGTGATGAAAGCTTCGGCCCGGTGGTCGGCATCATGCCGGTGGCCAGCGATGACCAAGCCATCGCCTTGATGAACGACAGTGAGTTCGGGCTCAGCGCCTCGATCTGGACCCGGGATCTCGCCGCCGCCGAACGCCTGGGCAACGAGATCGAGACCGGCACCGTGTTCATGAATCGCTGCGATTACCTCGACCCGGCACTGGCCTGGACCGGCGTGAAGAACAGCGGGCGCGGCGTGACGCTGTCGCGTCTGGGTTACGAACACCTGACCCGAGCCAAATCCTTCCATTTGCGCCACGAGATTGAGCCATGAGCCTGACGGGAAACTGGAACTACCCCACGAGCATTCGCTTCGGTGTCGGCCGCATCAGCGAACTGGCCGAGGTCTGTCGCAACCAGGGTATCCAGCGACCGCTGCTGGTGACCGACAGTGGCCTGGCGCGCGCACCGATCACCACCGCGGCGCTGGATGCCTTGCGCAACGCGGGGCTGGGCGCAGCGCTGTTTTGCGACCTCAAACCCAACCCGGTCGAAGCCAACCTGGCCGGCGGGCTCGAGGCCTGGCGCGCGGGCAACCATGACGGTGTGGTGGCCTTTGGCGGCGGCAGTGGCCTGGACATGGGCAAGCTCATTGCGTTCATGAGCGGACAGACCCGGCCGGTGTGGGATTTCGAGGACATCGGCGACTACTGGACCCGTGCCGATGAAAGCCGCATCGCCCCGGTCATCGCGGTGCCGACCACTGCCGGCACCGGCTCCGAAGTGGGCCGCGCGGCGGTGATCATCGACGATCGCACCCACACCAAACGCATCATCTTCCACCCGAAAATGATGCCACGGGTGGTCATCAGCGATCCGGCCCTGACCGTCGGCATGCCGGCAAAAGTCACTGCCGGAACCGGCATGGATGCGTTATCGCACTGCCTGGAATCGTACTGTGCCCCCGGGTTTCATCCCATGGCCGATGGCATCGCGGTCGAGGGCATGCGCCTGGTAGCCAATGCACTGGTGCGCGCGGTGCACACTCCGTCCGACCTCGATGCGCGCGGGCAGATGCTCGCCGCCGCGGCGATGGGCGCCACCGCTTTCCAGAAAGGCCTGGGGGGCATGCACGCCCTGGCGCATCCGATCGGCGCGCTGTACGACACCCACCACGGCATGACCAACGCCACCCTGATGCCCTATGTCCTGAAATTCAATCGCCCGGCCATCGAGGAACGCATCACGCGCCTGGCGGCTTACTTGCATCTGCCCTCCCCGGGCTTCGACAGCTTCCTGGCCTTCGTCCTCAAATTGCGCAAGGACATCGCCGTGCCGCATACGCTGTTTGAACTGGGGGTGGATGACAAGCAGGCAGACCTGATCGCCGACATGGCGATTGTCGACCCGTCCGCCGGTGGCAACCCGCTGCCGCTGACCCGGGCCGGCGTGGCGGAAATATTCGAAGCGGCGTATCACGGCCGCTTGTAGAACCGCGATGATTACATTGTGGCGAGGGGATTTATCCCCGTTGGGTTGCGAAGCGACCCCAAAAAAATGGGACTGCTGCGCAGTCCAACGGGGATAAATCCCCTCGCCACAAGTATGTGCCCGGGCTAATGGACTGGCATCAGGATTAGTCCGGGCAAGTTTCACCGGTTGGAAACAGGAGCAGTACGACAAGGGGTTGAAGGCCAGGCCGTCCGGGCGTCCCGGATGGATGCGTATCAAAACCTGAAGGGGCACACAACGATGAACCCAGCAAGCCAGCCCGGCACCGACGCGCACGACGAGGACGTCAAGGTGCTGCACAGCATGGGCTATGCCCAGCAGCTCTCGCGACGAATGGGCGTTTTTTCCAACTTCGCGATTTCCTTTTCGATCATCTGCATCCTCTCCGGCGGCATCAACTCACTCGCCCAGGGCACCTCCGGCGCGGGCGGTGCCTCGATCGGCATCGGCTGGCCGATCGGCTGCCTGATATCCGGGGTGTTCGCCCTGGCCATGGCGCAGATCTCCTCGGCCTACCCCACCGCCGGCGGGCTGTATCACTGGGGCTCGATCCTCGGCAACCGCTTCACCGGCTGGCTCACGGCCTGGTTCAATCTGCTGGGACTGGTGACGGTGCTCGGTGCGATCAACGTCGGCACCTATTACTTCTTTTTCGGTGCCTTCGGGCCGACGCTGGGCATGGAAGACACCACCACGACACGGGTGATTTTCCTGGCGATCCTCACCGGTCTCCAGGCCCTGTGTAACCACCTGGGGATCGGCCTGACCGCGAAACTCACCGACTTCTCCGGCTATCTGATCTTCGCCACGGCACTGGCGCTGACCGTGGTCTGCCTGATTTCGGCCCCCAGTTACGAGTTCTCCCGGCTGGTGACCTTCGGCAACTATTCCGGCGAGGCCGGCGGCAGCGTCTGGCCCCAGGTCTCCAACGGCTGGATCTTCATGCTCGGCCTGCTGTTGCCGATCTACACCATCACCGGCTACGACGCCTCCGCGCATACGTCCGAGGAAACCCGCAATGCCGCCATGTCGGTGCCACGCGGGATGGTCATGTCGGTGGTCTGGTCGCTGCTGTTCGGCTGGGTCATGCTCAGCGCCTTCGTGCTGATGCTGCCGAGCATGGACGAAGCGGCCAAGCAAGGCTGGAGCGTATTTTTCTGGGCCATGAACACCCAGGTGAACCCGTTGCTCAAAGACGCGTTGTTCGTGGCGATTTTCGTCTCGCAGGTGCTCTGCGGCCTGGCCACCGTGACCTCGGTTTCACGCATGATCTTCGCGTTTTCCCGTGATGGCGGCCTGCCGTGTTCCAAGGCACTGGCCTCGGTTTCGCCGACCTTTCGCAGCCCGGTGGCGGCCATCTGGACCGGCGCCACGCTGGCGGTATTGTTTGTGTGGGGATCGTCCGTGATATCGATCGGTGAAACGCCGGTCTACACCATCGTGGTGTCCTGCACGGTGATCTTCCTGTTCTTCTCGTTCGTCATTCCCATCGTGCTGGGCCTGTTTGCCTACGGCACCTCGAAATGGCCGACCATGGGCCCCTGGAACATGGGGCGCTTCTGGTACACGGTGTTTGCCCTGCTCTCGGTGTTGTCGATGGTGATCATCTTCGTGATCGGCATTCAGCCACCGAACGATTGGGCGTTGTACATCACCATCGGCTTCCTGGTGTTGACGGCGATTGTCTGGTTCGGGTTTGAGGCCCGGCGCTTCCAGGGGCCGCCGGTGGGGGACATGATTGTCAAGCGCCAGGCCGATATTGCAGCGGCCGAGGCGGCTTTGGAGAAGCGCTCTTGAGGCGATTGCGCCTGTAGGAGCGAAGCTTGCTCGCGAAAAACGCTGGACAACGCATTCATTCAGACTGCACGCGTTATCGTTGACGTCCATCGCGAGCAGAGCTCGCTCCTACAGGTGTTTGTACATCCCTTACTCAGTCACGCCAACGATGTGCTCAGGCGCAGGCTCGGCACTGCCGATCGGCGCGTTGAGCAGCAGGAAGTACGCCAGGGCCGAGCACAGCGCCACCACCGCACTGATCATGAACGCGGTGTTGAACGAACCCGAGTACTGGATGCTGAAGCCGGTGACGATCGGTGCGACGGAACCGGCGATGTAGCCGCCGAAGTTCTGGATCGAACCGAACGAGGCGACCCGGCGGCTGTCGACGATGGTGTTGACGATCATCCAGGCCGTGGCGCTGGCCATGTTGATGCTGAACAGCGCCAGGCACAGCAGGATGATGCAACCGGTCAGGCCGCTGACATACGACAGCGGCAAGGTGAACAGCGCCGCCAGCACCAGGCCGGTGATCACGCCGAATTTGCGGCTGGCCAGGATGCTCATGCCACGGCGTACCAGCATGTCGCAGAAACGACCGGCGACGATGGTGCCCACCGCGCCGAAGCCATAGGCCAGCGACACCAGCCATGCGGTCTTGTACAGGTTCATGCCGTGCTCGCGCTCGAAGTAACCGGGCAGCCAGGTCAGGTGCAGCCACAGCATGTAGATCACGCCCATGAAGCCCAGGACCGCACCCCAGGTGCTGCGGTGCTTGAACAGGTCGAGCCAGCCAGCGAAGTACGACACCTTCGGTGCCTGCGGGTCGGCCGCTTGCACGTGCGCTGTCTTTTCGGTCGGCAAGGGTTTGCCTTCAGCCGCGAGTTCGGCCAGGTACTGCGCCTTGCTCTTGTAGAAGGTCAACCAGCACAGGGCCAGGACGATGCCGATCACACCGGTGATGATGAACATGCCACGCCAGCCGAAGTTGACCATGAACAGGGTCAGCAAGGGCGGCGCCAGGCATGGGCCCAGACAGGTCGACGACCAGACGATGCCGGTCGGCGTACCGCGCTCGTTGGCATCGAACCATTCGGACAGGGCCTTGGCCGCCGAGGGGAACATCGGCGCCTCGCCAATCCCCAGCAGCACGCGCAGGCCCATGAAGCCGGCGAAGCTGTTGACCATGCCGAACGCCGACTGCGCCACCGACCAGGCCATCAACGAGGCACCCAGGGCGATCTTGCTGCCCAGGCGGTCGATGATCAGGCCCATCGGCAACTGCGCAAAGGCGTAGGCAATGGAGAACGCCGACAACAGAATGCCCATCTGCGAAGGGCTGATCATCATGTCCTTCTGAATCGAAGTATTGGCGATCGACAGCGCACTACGGTCCAGGTAATTGACGATGCCGATCAATAGCAGGAAGACAACGGTGATGCTTTGATACTTCTTCAGTTTGTTCATCTGGTGGCCTTTATTATTGTTATTGCAGCGGTTTCAATGCCGGGAGAAACAAAAATCAGGGTTGGCGCGCCGTCACCGCCGCTTCGAGCAGACCGCGCCGGCTCAGGCTGTCGAGCAGCGAGCGCAGGCCGAAGTCCCATTGCGGCGCCTGGTCGCTGGTGGTCACACGGTTGCACAAGGTACCCAGCTGCGGGTTGCTGATCGCCACCACATCGCCCAATTTGTGGGTGAAACCGCTGCCCGGCTGGTCGCGATCCTGCTTGGGGGCGAACAGGGTACCGAGAAACAGCACCAGGCCGTCGGGATATTGATGGTTTTCATTGAGCGTCTGCTGGACCAGGTCAGCCGGGTCGCGGCTGATCTGGCTCATCGAACTGCGGCCTTCGAGGATGAAACCGTCCTGGCCTTCGACACGCAGATCCACTTGCGCGCTACGCACGTCATCCAGGCTGAAGGTCTCGTCGAACAAGCGCAGCAACGGCCCCAGCGAAGTGGAGGCGTTGTTGTCCTTGGCCTTGGACAGCAGCAAGGCACTGCGCCCTTCGAAGTCACGCAGGTTGACGTCGTTGCCGAGCATGGCGCCTTGAATAGTGCCGTTGCTCGACACCGCCAGCACCACTTCCGGCTCCGGGTTGTTCCAGCTCGACTTGGGATGAATGCCGATGTCGGCACCGTGACCGACCGCCGACAGCGGCTGGGCCTTGGTGAAGATTTCAGCGTCCGGGCCGATGCCCACTTCCAGATACTGCGACCACAGGCCCTGCTCTACCAGGACCTTGCGCAAGGCTTCGGCCTGGGCCGAGCCCGGGACGATTTGCGACAGGTCGGCACCGATGCGGCTGGCCAGGGTGTCGCGGATCGCGTCGGCCTTGGCCGGATCACCCTTGGCCTGCTCTTCCACCACACGCTCCAGCAAACTGGCAGCGAAGGTCACGCCAGCGGCCTTGACCGCCTGCAGGTCGATCGGCGCGAGCAACCATGGCAGGTTCTCGTCGCGCCGGCTCGGGTCGCTGTTGTCCAGCAGCGCGGGCAATTCGATCAAGGCCTCGGCCAAGGGCAAGGCACGCAAGTACGCCACCGGGTCAGCCACTTCAAGCAAGGCCGAGACGGTCGCCACATGGGCGCTGATATCGTACGCGGCACCGTCTTTGACCAGTATCACGGCGGGCCCCTGGCCGGGCAGCCAGACGCGTCCGACCCAACTGCCGGTGTTGAAAACGGCGGCATTTTTGCTCAGCTGCAGGGGTGCCCGGGTTTTCGATTCGTTGGTCATGTCTGCACTCTTGTTGTCGTTGTATGTCATGTCGGTACTCGCTCTCGCGACCTGTAGGAACGAGCTTGCTCGCGATGGACTTGAGGGCGCCGCGTCTAATCAGGACGCCAGCGTTATCGTTGACCTCCATCGCGAGCGAGCTCGCTCCTACAGGGGCAAATGGGCGTTAAGAAAGGGCTGGCAATTGCAACTGCCCGGCAGTCTTGTTGAGCTCATCGACCACCTTCGGCGCCAGGCTCACGCCTTCGCGCAGGGCCTGCTCACGCAGTTTCAAGCCGGCCTGGCCAGGCAAGCGCACCGGGCGCTCGGGGTCGACCGGTCGACTTGCCAGGATCAGTTTGCTCAGGAACGAGCTTTCGTCGGTGAAGGCCTCCAGCCCGCCGAAGAAACGCGGGTCGATCACCACCGCCGTGGCCGAGGCGCCCCATTGGTCCGGGGCGTCCTTGCGTCCGTGGCCGGCCAGGCCCGAGGTCAGCGCCTCGACCAGAATCGCCAGGGCAAAGCCCTTGTGGCCGAAGGCCTGGCCACCCAAGGGCAGAATGCTGCCCGGCGGTGTGGTGAAGAAGTCGGCCGGGTCGTCGCTCAACCGGCCCTCATTGCTCATCAGCACCGGGTGCGGCAGCGTGCTGCCGGCATCGCGGCACTGGCCGACCAGGCCCAGGGTCACGGTGGACATGCTGACATCCAGCAGGATCGGCTCGCCCCGGGTCGGGATGCCGGCGGCAATCGGGTTGGGCGTATAGATCGGATCGATTCCGCCGTGGGCGCACACCAGCCCCGCCGATGGGTCCGAGGAATACACCATGGCCACCAGGCCACGATCCGTGAAGGGTTTGAGGTAAGCAGCCAGACAACCGATGTGCGAGGCTCGGCGCACCACGGCGATACCGATGCCCTGCTGTGTGGCACCTTGCGCCGCGCTGTCCAGCGCACGGCTGACACAATAAGGGCCGAGCACATAGTGGCCATCGAACAGCGATGAAATGCCGCTATCGGAAACCTGTTCGAGCATCCCGGCACGGGCCTTGACCTGTCCTGTGAGCATACCGCCGATATAGCGGCTCACCAGATTGAGGCCGTGGGTACGATGACCCAGCAGCTCACCTTCGAGCAGTACCCGGGTCACCGCCTGGGCGACCTCGGTGTCGGCCCCGGCTTTTTCGAACAGTTGCTCGACGAACGTGGTGAGCGTTTGTGCGTCGTAGCGTTTGGCTTCAGTCATGCTTGTTGCTCCGTGATCAATTCAACGCCGCTGTACTGTGCTTGCCATCAACCAGGCGCTGTATGCCCAGTGGATTGGCGTTCTTCAAGGCATCGGGCAACAACGCATCGGGCACGTTCTGGTAGCACACCGGACGCAGGAAGCGATCGATCGCCAAAGTGCCGACCGACGTGCCGCGGGCATCCGAGGTGGCCGGGTACGGGCCGCCGTGGACCATGGCATCACACACCTCGACACCGGTCGGGTAGCCGTTAAGCAGCACGCGACCGACCTTCACCTCCAGCGCCCCGAACAGTTGACTGAAGGCGACGAGGTCATCGTTGTCGGCCAGCAACGTGGCCGTAAGTTGACCGTGCAAGGCGCCGACAGCGCGCAACAACTCAGCCTCGTCCGCCGCCTGGACCACTACCGTGCAAGGGCCGAAGACCTCTTCCTGCAACAGCTCATCCTGGTCCAGCAACAGGTTGATATCGGCCTCGAACAGCTGCGGCTGCGCCTGGTTCCCCTTCTGCGCCAGACCGCTCAAGTGTTTGATGCGCGGGTGAGCCAGCAAGGCCTGCAAGCCTTTGCCATAGCTGTTCAAGGTGCCGGCATTGAGCATGGTCTGCGGCGCCTGTTCGGCCATGTGCCCGGTCAGGCGCTCGATGAAGCTGCTGAATGCCGGCGAGCGAATACCCAATACAAGACCCGGGTTGGTGCAGAACTGGCCACAGCCCTGCACCACCGAGGCGGTCAGTTCCCTGGCCAGCTGCGCGCCACGATTGGCCAGCGCCTGTGGCAAGACCAGCACCGGGTTGATGCTCGACATCTCGGCGAACACCGGGATCGGTTGCGGCCTGGCCGCCGCCATGTCGCACAGGGCACGGCCGCCCTTGAGCGAGCCGGTAAAGCCCACGGCCTGGATGCCCGGGTGTTTGACCAGTGCCTCGCCAACGCCGGCACCGAAAATCATGTTGAACACGCCAGCCGGCATGCCGGTGCGTTCGACGGCGCGGATCAGCGCTTCGGCCACCCGCTCCGCCGTGACCATGTGGCCGCTGTGGGCCTTGAACACCACCGGGCAACCGGCGGCCAGGGCGGCAGCGGTATCACCGCCGGCGGTGGAGAATGCCAGGGGAAAGTTGCTGGCACCGAACACCGCCACCGGACCGACCCCGATACGGTATTGGCGCAAGTCCGGGCGCGGTAATGGCGAGCGATCCGGCAATGCCTGATCAATGCGTGCACCATAGAAATCACCACGACGCAGCACCCGGGCGAACAAACGCATCTGGCCGCTGGTACGCCCGCGCTCTCCCTGGATGCGAGCGCTCGGCAATGCCGTTTCCCGGCAGGTCAAGGCGATGAAATCCTCGCCCAGGCCATCGAGTTCGTCGGCGATGGCTTCCAGAAATTCCGCCCGGCGTACCGCCGGCAGGTTGCGAAACAGCGGGAACGCCGTACTCGCCGCCGCTACCGCATGGTCAACTTCGGCCAGGGTGGCCTGATGAAAAGCGCCCGGCAGGCGTTCGCCGGTATGGGCGTCGACGCTGTAGACCAGGGTGTCGCCCAGCGCACTGCGCTGGCCCGCGACAAAGTTATGTCCGGAAACTTGCATGTCATTTTCGCCTTGTGAAGGTTGCAGGGCTGTCAATCAGGTCACGGCACCGATCTGCCAGGGCACGAACTCGTTCTGCCCGTACCCGTGTTGTTCGCTCTTGCTGAGCTCGCCGGAAGCGATGCGCAGCATCTGTTCGAAGATGTAGGCGCCGCGTTCTTCAATGCTGGTGGAACCGTCGGCGATGCCGCCGCAGTTCACGTCCATGTCTTCTTCCTGGTGCTCGAACACCCGGTTGTTGGTCGCCAGCTTGATCGAAGGCACCGGCGCACAGCCGTAGGCCGAACCCCGGCCCGTGGTGAAGGCGATCAGGTTGGCACCGCCCGCGACTTGCCCCGTGGCCGAGACCGGGTCGTACCCCGGGGTGTCCATGAACACCAGGCCCTTGGCCCGAACCGCTTCAGCGTACTGGTACACATCCACCAGGTTGCTGGAGCCGGCCTTGGCCACCGCGCCCAGGGATTTCTCGAGGATGGTGGTCAGGCCACCGGCCTTGTTGCCGGCCGAGGGGTTGTTGTTCAGTTCGGCGTTCATGCGCTGGCAGTAGTCTTCCCACCAGTGGATGCGCGCGATGAGTTTTTCTCCCACCTCGCGGCTCACCGCGCGGCGCGTCAGCAAATGTTCGGCGCCATAGATCTCCGGGGTTTCCGAGAGGATTGCGGTGCCACCGGCCGCCACCAGGCGGTCAACGGCATTGCCCAGCGCCGGGTTGGCGGTGATGCCTGAGTAACCGTCCGAGCCACCGCATTGCAGACCGACGATCAAGTGGCGGGCGCTGACCGGCTCGCGCTGCACCCGGTTGGCCTGGGGCAACAATGCCTTGACCTGCTCGATACCGCTGGCGATGGTTTTCGAGGTGCCGCCCGCGCCCTGGATGGTGAAGGCACGCAACTGGTCGCTGGCCTGCAGACCCTGGGTCTCGAGCAGGCTCTCGATCTGGTTGGTTTCACAGCCCAGGCCGATGATCAGCACCGCAGCGAAATTAGGGTGTACGGCGTAGCCGCCGAGGGTGCGGCGCAACAGGCCCAAGGCCTCGCCGCCGGGGTCCACTGCGCAGCCGGCGCCGTGGGTCAGCGCCACCACGCCATCGATATTCGGGAAGGCCGCCAGCGCCTCGGGGTGGATATCCCGGCGAAAGTGATCGGCCACGGCCCGGGCCACGGTCGCCGAGCAGTTCACCGAGGTGAGAATGCCGACATAGTTGCGGGTCGCGACGCGGCCATCGGCACGCACGATGCCCTGGAACACGGCTTCGGTACTCGGCGTGGCGTGGGCATCGACGCCGAAGGCGTAGTCACGGGCAAAGTCGCCCATCTCCACATTGTGCACATGCACGTGATCGCCGGCTTCGATGGGTTGCGAGGCAAAACCAATGATTTGTCCATAACGGCGCAGGGGCTGGCCCCGCTCCACGCGTTGGGTCGCGACTTTGTGCCCGGAAGGAATCGGCTGGCGCACAGTGATCGCCTCGGCTTCCAGGCCCAGCCCCTCAGGCAGGGCCTGCCGTGCAATCACTACGTTGTCCAGGGGGTTGAGACGGATCACGGCTGGGTCGCCGGTCCGGGTTCTGGCAATCAGTTGCATGGGACCTCACAGGGCAGTACGGCTGACTTCTTGTTATGGCGTCGCCCGTTGCGTGACGGGCGAATCTGCGACAACTGTAGGGAGCCGGCGTCAACATTCCCAATGAGATGATCCGATCAATCGATAACCTGGCGTTATCGAATTGGCTTATCGAATGGCTTTAGTCAATCGTTCGCCACACCCTCCTCCCGGCGCTGCCGCGCGAAATCGAGGAGGATCCCGGCGAACTCCAGGGCCGAACCGGCCAGGGGCTCGTCCTTGCGGGTGATGATGCCGTACTCCAGCGCCGCCAGGCGCAGCGGGGTCTGCAGCTCCCTGAGCTGGCCACTGTCCAGCTGCGCCGCCACCATGGACCTGGGCAGCATCGCGATCATCGGCCCTGATTGCAGCAGTTGCAGGAACATCTGCATCGAGATGGTATCGACGCTGTCTGCCGGCGACGCGATACCGGCGGCCTTGAACGCCAGCTCCAGGCGATCGCGAATCGGCGTCCCCACCGGGTACAGCACCCACGGCCACTGGCCCAGCGCCTCAAGCGGCGTACTGTCCAGCGCGTTCAGCGGATGGCGGCTGTTGACCACCAGGCTGAAGGGCTCAGGCTCCAGCGGCTGGAAGTCGAAGACCTGGCGGTAACGCTCTTCGGTAAAACGGCCGATCATCAGGTCGAGCTTTTTTTGTTCAAGCATGTCCAGCAGGTGATCGCTGGACTGCTCCACCACTTCAATCGACAACAACGGACTGCGCGCCTTGATCGCGGCAATGGCCTGGGGCAGCACTACCGAGGTTGCCGCAAAAATCCCGCCCACCTTGAGAAAACCATGGCCGCCCTTGCGCAGCCGGTTGACCTGATCGACGAACGTGTGGGAATCGGCCAGCGCCCCCTGCGCATAACGCACCACGTACTCGCCAAGCTCCGTGGGCGGCATGCTGCGCGGCAGGCGCTGGAACAGGGCAAAACCGAATTGCTCCTCCAGGTCACGCAGCATTTTGCTCAAGGCGGGCTGGCTGAGGTTCATCTGCAGGGCGGTGGCGTGCATGTTGCGCGTGCGTGCCAGGGTGTCGATCAGCACCAGGTGCTTGAAGCGCACCCAGTTGCAGAAGCTGGAATGGGTAATGTCCGACGGCATCGGAGGTAGTGCCTCTTCTTTTGGTGGTGTTCATGATCCAGTGTACATATCCATTGCTGCGGCAACGGCCACTAATGGTTCCGCTCTTTCATCAGCCGGTCACTTGGAAGAGCCTGTAGGAGCTAAGCTTGCTCGAGGGGGCGGGCATCGCGCAAAACCGAAGCGAGGCGGCCTGACAGCCGACCTCATTTCGGCCCGGTCCGCGATCCTCTGTGGGAGCGAGCCTGCTCGCGAAGACGGAGTTTCAGACGAAGACTATTT
>NZ_JBSVWS010000054.1:0-30169 GCF_054071155.1 Pseudomonas sp. SDO5532_S415
AATGCCGACTGACACTCCGCATTCGCGAGCAAGCCCGCTCCCACAGGGGATAGCAGGTTTTTCAGATTATCCGCGGTGACGACCACGGAAGTAGTTGATCAGCCCTTGAGTGGACGGATCCTCGGCCGGTGTTTCTTCGCTGCCGACCAGGCGGTTGTAGACGCCTTTGCCCAGTTCCTTGCCCAGCTCCACGCCCCACTGATCGAAGGCGTTGATGCCCCAGATCACGCTTTGCACGAAGACTTTGTGCTCGTACATCGCCACCAGCGCGCCGAGGCGACGCGGGCTGATGCGCTCGACCACCAGGGTGTTGCTCGGACGATTGCCCGGAATCACCTTGTGCGCCGCGAGTTTCTTCACGTCGGCTTCACCCATGCCTTTGTCGCGCAGTTCAGCCTCGGCTTCGGCAAGGGTCTTGCCAAGCATCAGCGCCTGGCTCTGCGACAGGCAGTTGGCGTACAGCCATTGGTGGTGGTCGGACACCGGATTGAAGCTGACGATCGGCACGATGAAATCCGCCGGAATCAGTTGGGTGCCCTGGTGCAGCAACTGGTGGTAAGCATGCTGGCCGTTGCAACCGACGCCGCCCCAGATCACCGGACCGGTGTCGGTGGACACTGGCGTGCCGTCCTGACGAACGCTCTTGCCGTTGGACTCCATGTCCAGCTGTTGCAAGTGCTTGGTGATGTTACGCAGGTAGTGGTCGTACGGCAGGATCGCGTGGCTCTGCGCGCCCCAGAAATTGCCATACCAGACACCGAGCAAGGCCAGCAGCACCGGCATGTTCTGTTCGAACGGCGCACTCTGGAAATGCTGGTCCATGGTGTAGGCACCGGACAACAGCTCCTTGAAGTTCGACATGCCGATGGCCAGGGCGATTGGCAGGCCGATGGCCGACCACAGCGAGTACCGGCCGCCGACCCAATCCCACATCGGGAAGATGTTCTCTTCACGGATACCGAAAGCCACGGCGGCGGCATTGTTGCTCGATACCGCGATGAAGTGACGATACAACTCGGCTTCCGAGCCACCCTGGGCCAGGTACCAGGCACGGGCGGCCTGGGCGTTTTTCAGGGTTTCGAGGGTGTTGAAGGATTTCGACGAGACGATGAACAGCGTAGTCTCGGCGCGCAGCTTCATGGTCAGTTCGTGGAACTCACTGCCGTCAATGTTCGCCAGATAGTGGCAGCGCACGCCCTTCTGGGCGTAGGACAGCAGGGCTTCGGAAACCAGCTCGGGACCGAGGAATGAGCCACCAATGCCGATGTTCACCACGTCGGTGATCGGCTTCTCGGTGTAACCGCGCCACAGACCGTCGTGGATGCGCCCAACGAGGTCGGTGATCTGGTTCAGAACCTTGTGCACTTCAGGCATCACGTTGACGCCATTGACCGACAGTTTGTCGCCGACCGGACGACGCAGGGCCGTGTGCAACGCCGGGCGACCTTCGGAGGCGTTGACGATTTCGCCGTCGAACAGCGCCTTGATCGCGCCCTTGAGGTCGACTTCATTGGCCAGGCCTACCAGCAGATTGCGGGTCTCGGCGTTGATCAGGTTTTTCGAATAATCGAGGAACAGGCCGCAGCTGCTGAGGGTGAACTGGGTAAAGCGCTGCGGATCGGCATTGAAGGCCTCGCGCATGCTGAAATCCTGCATGGCTTGGCGGTGGTCATTCAACGCTTGCCAGGCGGGCAGAGCGGTCACGTCGTGAGGAGTGCGGTAATACGCCATCGCTGCGGGTTTCCTTTTTACTTGAACGGCCTTTAGAACACTAAAAATCCCGGCGCGCTGTGGATGGGCGTCCGGTCAACTGCGTCGACACGATTTCATGGCGCAGGGCGAATACAGTAAACCCCGCGCGGTGATCTGTCTTGACTTTGTCTGACCTGATTCCGGTACTTTTTTAACATCAAAGTTTGGAACGTCCGACAAACGGAGGCGCGACAGGCTTCGATCAGGCGACCTGAACCGGAATGGCGTTGCTGGTGTGGCTCAGTTCGTTGCCCGGTGCCATGTAGAGCATGCGTGGCTTGAAGTTGAGCAGTTCGGCTTCGCTGTAGTGGGCGTAAGCGCAGATGATCACGCGATCGCCGACCTTGGCCTTGTGCGCCGCGGCACCGTTGACCGAGATCATGCGTGAGCCTTCTTCGCCGCGAATGGCGTAGGTGGTGAAGCGCTCGCCATTATCGACGTTGTAGATCTGGATCTGTTCGTACTCACGAATGCCGGACAAGTCCAGCCATTCGCCGTCGATGGCGCAGGAACCTTCGTAATCGAGTACAGCGTGGGTGACTTCGGCGCGATGTAGCTTGGCTTTGAGCATGATGGCGTGCATGAGTGTTTTCCCAGGTCGGAATCGGGTTGTGGACACTAAAACAGTTCAAGTGTGGGAGCGAGCCTGCTCGCGAAAGCGGCGGATCAGTCAACCTAGTTGTTGAATGGCGTACCGCATTTGCGAGCAGGCTCGCTCCCACATTGTTTTGTTGGGCTCAGATGGGCGTATCGAGATTCAGGTGCAGGTTGTCGATCAACCGCGTCGTGCCGAGGAACGCCGCCACCAGAATCACCAGGTCCCGGTCCTCGGGAGTCGCCGGACGCAAGGTCAGTGCATGACGGATTTCCAGGTAGTCCGGACGCAACCCGGCAACTTCGAGCTGTTTGATCTGCGCACTGATCAGCGCCGGGAAATCCCGCTCACCCTGTTTGATCGCATCGGCAATCTGGCTCAGGGTGCGATAGACAACCGGTGCAACGGCACGTTGCTCTTCGCTGAGGAACCCATTGCGCGATGACAATGCCAGGCCGTCGGCGGCGCGAACGGTCGGTTCGCCAATGATCTGGATCGGCATGTTCAGGTCGTGGACCAGGGCGCGAATCACCGCCAGTTGCTGGAAGTCTTTCTGGCCGAAAATCGCCAGATCCGGCTGGACCATGTTGAACAACTTGCTGACCACTGTCGCCACACCTTCGAAATGCCCCGGACGGCTGGCGCCGCACAGGCCTTCGGACAATTGCGGGACGCTGACACGGGTCTGGCCAGTCATGCCGTCGGGGTACATCTCTTCAACGGTTGGCGCGAACAGCAGGTCGCAACCGGCCTCGAGCAGTTTTTCCTGGTCGGCCGCGAGGGTGCGCGGGTATTTGTCGAGGTCTTCGCCGGCGCCGAATTGCAGCGGATTGACGAAAATACTCGCGACCACGAAATCCACCCGCTGGGTGGCCTTGGTAATCAGCGCGATATGCCCGCTGTGCAGGTTGCCCATGGTCGGCACGAAGCCGATACGTTTGCCTTCGCCACGGGCGCGGGCCACAGCGGCCCGCAGTTCACGTACGGTTTTTACGGTGTTCATGCAGAAAATCCGTGTTCGATGCCAGGGAAGGTCGCCGCTTTGACTTCAGTGACGTAAGCGCTCAAGGCCGCGTGAATGCTCTCTTGGCCGGCCATGAAGTTCTTCACGAATTTGGGCACACGACCGGTGATGGACAGGCCCAGCATGTCGTGCAAGACCAATACCTGGCCGTCGGTGCGGTTGCCGGCGCCGATACCGATTACCGGGATTTTCACCGCTTGAGTGATTTCTTCAGCCAGTTCGCTTGGCACGCACTCGAGCAACAGCATGGCCGCGCCGGCCTGCTCCAGTGAAATCGCGTCGGCGCGCATCTGCCGCGCCTGGTTTTCATTGCGGCCCTGTACCTTGTAACCGCCGAGGATGTTCACCGATTGCGGTGTCAGGCCCATGTGCGCGCACACCGGGATGCCCCGCTCGGCGAGCAGGCGAATCGAGTCCGCCAGCCACAATGCGCCCTCGACCTTGACCATGTGCGCGCCTGCCTGCATCAGCAGCGCGCTGTTGGTCATGGCTTGTTCGGTGGTGGCATAGGCCATGAAGGGCAGGTCGGCGAGGATCAACGCGTCGGTGTTACCGCGTTTGACGGCGGCTACGTGGTAAGCCATTTCGGCGGTGGTAACCGGCAGGGTGCTGTCGTGACCTTGCAAAACCATGCCGAGGGAGTCGCCCACCAGCAGCACTTCGACGCCAGCCTGATTGCAGGCGTGGGCGAAGGTCGCGTCATAGCAGGTCAGCATGGTGATTTTCTCACCTTTCTGCTTGAGGCTCTGGAGCGTGGTCAGGGTGATGGCTGGCATGTCAAAAAATCCTCGTTCAGGCGCTATGGAAACTACTGCGAGTAACGCGCGTGATTCGTCATCTACTCAGGCGCACGGTCTTCTGTCGTGCTTATAAGGCCTGGATTGCGCCCTTGGGTGCCGGGTTGGCGGCATCGGGACGCCTATAGTCGTGAGGAGAACTCGGGAAGTCAATTGCGTGTGTTACCGCATTGTTACGAGGAGGGTGTTACCGGGGTAACTGATGCGTTTCAGCAGATTCTGTAGGATTGACACAAGGCCAATGTGGGAGCGAGCCTGCTCGCGAAGACGGTATGACATTCAACCATGATGGTGAATTCAAGATCGCTTTCGCGAGCAAGCCCGCTCCCACAGGGTGTTGTGTCAATTTGCAGGGAGGCGCTCCAGCCCGACGAACGGGCAGGCAGCGAGCAATTCCGTGAGGCTGCGGCCGTCGGCCAGACGCAGCTCCGCAGGTGCCAACTCCGCCAATGGATACAGCACAAAGGCCCGTTCCTGCATATGGTAGTGCGGGACTTTGAGGCGAGGTTCGTCGATCAGTCGGTGGCCGAACAGCAGGATATCCAGATCCAGCGTGCGTGGCCCCCAGCGTTCAAGACGCTCGCGGCCTTGCTCGTTCTCGATGGCTTGTAGCGCATCAAGCAAGTCCAGCGGCGTGAGGGTGCTGTCGAGGGCGGCGACCGCATTGGTGTAACGCGGTTGGCCGGGAAGCAGCGAATCGCTTTGATAGAAGGCGGAAACCCCGATCAGTTCCGATTGCGGCAGCTGCGCCAGGGCGGCGACGGCGCTGCGCAGCTGTTCGGCGGGAGCAGCCAGGTTGCTGCCCATGCCGATGTAGATGCGTTCCATGGATTACTCGCCCGTAGTGCTCGAAACGCCCGCGGCACGCTTGCGCTTGGAGCCACCGCTACGGCGACGTTTGCGCGGTGCGCCAGTGCCTTCGTCCTTGCCGCTGAGGTCGCGGATCATGTCGCGACGCTCACTGTCGTTGGCGTCCTGATAGTCCGTCCACCATTCGCCCAGGCCATCGGTCTGCTCGCCCGCGCTTTCACGCAGCAACAGGAAGTCGTAACCGGCGCGGAACCGCGGGTTGTCCAGCAACAGGTCGGCACGTTTGCCGCTGCGCCGTGGCAGACGTTCCTGCATGTCCCAGATCTCGCGGATCGGCATGGTGAAGCGTTTTGGAATCGCGATGCGCTGGCACTGTTCGGCAATCAGTTCGTGGGCCGCTTCCTGCATCGCCGGAATCGGCGGCATGCCACGTTCCTGCAGGCGCAGTACTCGAGCCGGAAGAGCAGGCCACAGCAGCGCGGCAAACAGGAACGCCGGGGTCACCGGTTTGTTCTGCTTGATCCGCAAGTCGGTGTTGATCAGGGCTTCGCTGATCAGTGTATGGGTATAAGTCGGGTTGTATTCCAGCGCCTCGGCACTGGCCGGGAACAGTGGATCGAACAGTTGCAGGTCGACCAGCATCTCGAAGGTGTCCGCGGCATGGCCGGAGAGAAACAGCTTGAGGACTTCTTCGAACAGACGGGCCGCCGGGATCTCGCGCAGCATCGGTGCCAGGTCACGGATCGGCAGGGCGCTGTGTTTTTCGATGCCGAAATTCAGTTTCGCCGCGAAACGCACGGCCCGCAGCATCCGTACTGGATCTTCCTGATAGCGTTGTTTCGGATCGCCGATCAGACGGATCAGGTGATTGCGAATGTCGTGCACACCGTTGGCGTAGTCGAGGATGCGCTCGCTGACCGGATCGTAATACAGGGCGTTGATGGTGAAGTCGCGGCGTTGCGCGTCTTCCTCCAGGGTGCCGTAGACGTTATCGCGCAGGATGCGTCCGCTTTCGTTGCGGGAAGACTGGTTGCTGTCTTCTTCCTCATCGTTTTGCGGGTGATTGGCGCGGAAGGTCGCGACTTCGATGATTTCGCGGCCAAAGTGGATATGCACCAGTTTGAAGCGCCGGCCAATGATCCGCGCGTTGCGGAATTCGGCCCGGACCTGTTCAGGGGTGGCACTGGTGGCGACGTCGAAGTCTTTCGGCGTGATGCCGAGCAGCATGTCGCGCACGCAACCGCCGACCAGATAGGCCTGGTAACCGGCGCCCTGCAGGCGTTCGACGATGTTCACCGCGTAACGGCTGAATTGCGCCTTTTGCAGCGAATGTTGGCCGCTGTTGAGCACTTCAGGCGTGCTGCGGATATGTTGCGTACGACGCAGGGGAGTACGGAATGACTGGAACAGCTTCTTCAGCATGGGATGCACTGTTTGAAGGAATGTTCGGCCAAAACGAAGAATGACCGCATGATGGGCGGGGATTCTAGCATTTAGTCGGGGGATGGTGTAGGACGCAGCAGATATGAGCTGTAAGCCGCACGTTTCAAGGTGGAAACAGGCGGATGCAAGGCGGTTTTTGAATCGCGGAAACTACAAGGGGAGCCGAAGCTCCCCAAGAAGTAGTTGCATGCTCTATTTTTGTTATTGGTTTCGGGCTTCTTGTTTTTGTTGAGTGCCCTCGCCATGAAGCTTCCTTCATGACCCTCCCAATCGGGAGCCAAGAGCAAACGGATTGCTTTGGTCGCTGAATTGCAGTGATCTCTCGATCCAACCAGTACAGGCTCTGTCTTATGACAGTTTTTTGTTGTTCTCGGCCTGGTCGTGGGGCAAGCCCCAAATACAACGCCTCTCCAAAAGAATCAGTTAGCTGCGCCTCTCGCCGTCTTGTTTTTATTGTGCGTGAGTCGATTCGTCTTATTTTTATTGTCTTGTGCATTGCTTGTTATTGTTCTTGTACCAAACATATAGCAGGGTGCGTGCCAACTTTTACAAACCCCAGTAAAACAAGGGGTTAGGCGGTCTGGTGGGATAAGTGCAGGCGAAAAAAAGCCGGGGTTTCGTTACCGTAAGCCCCGGCTTCTGTTACGTGAAAAACCTGAGGTAACAGTTTTTCCACAAAGTCACGCGTTACCCGCACATCAGACAGGGGCGGTTCAGCTTTCGCTGGCGACCCCGGTCTTGCGCCGTGGAATGCCCAGGCGTTGACGGCGTTCCCACAGGCACTTGCGACTGACCCCGAGTTTGCGGGCCAGTTCGGTTTCGGTCATGTGGTCCTGATGCTCGAGCACGAAATGCTGGAAGTAGTCCTCCAGGGACAGGTCTTCGGTCGGTTCGTGGTTGTTGTTACCGGCGTTGTTGTTGCCTTGTTGCGGGGGCAGGCCGATGAACTCGTCGTCTTCCAGATCGCCCAGCTCGATGTCGATACCCAGCAGCTCGGCAGAAATCTCCGGGCTCTCGCACAGGATAACGGCGCGCTCGACAGCATTTTCCAGCTCACGAACGTTACCCGGCCAGGAGTAATGGCGAATGGCTTGTTCCGCGTCCGGAGCGAATTTCAGGTCGGTGCGGTTGATCCGCGCGCTCTGCCTTGCGAGGAACGCATTGGCGATTTCATTGACGTCGGCACCACGCTCGCGCAGGGCGGGCAGTTTTAGCGCGATCACATGGAGGCGGTAGTACAAGTCTTCACGGAACTGGCCGATCTTCGCCAGGCTCTTGAGGTCGCGGTGAGTCGCGGCGATCAGGCGCACATCGACCTTTTGCGACTGCACCGAGCCGACCCGGCGAATCTCGCCTTCCTGGAGAACGCGCAGCAGTCGGGCCTGGGCTTCCAGTGGCAGTTCACCGATTTCGTCGAGGAACAAGGTGCCGCCGTCCGCTGCTTCCACCAGGCCGGCGCGCCCGGCGCTGGCACCAGTGAACGCGCCTTTTTCGTGGCCGAACAATTCGGACTCGATCAGGCTTTCCGGAATGGCTGCGCAGTTCACCGAAATCATCGGTGCCTTGGCCCGCTTCGACAGGTTGTGCAGGGCGCGCGCCACCAATTCTTTACCGGTGCCGGATTCGCCCTGGATCAGGACATTGGAGTCGGTCGGCGCGACTTTACGAATCTTGCCGTACAGATCCTGCATCGGTGGACACGAGCCGATGATGCCGATCTCGCCGTTGCTGTTATCGATGCCCGTTTTTGCCGCGCCATTGGCGACTTTACCGGCCACGGGTTCACCGCTGGCTTGCACCGATTGACGGTCGCGCAGGATACGCGCAACCGCCTGGAGCATTTCGTCATGATCGAAGGGCTTGGCGATGTAATCCACCGCGCCCATCTTCATCGAGTCGACTGCGGAGCGCAGGCTGGCGTAGCTGGTCATGATCAGCACCGGAGTGCCCTGACCCAGTTTGATCAGTTCGGTGCCCGGTGCGCCCGGCAGACGCAGGTCACTGACGATCAGGTCGAACGTGGGAATGGTGAAGCGTTCTTGTGCTTCCTGCACTGAACCGGCTTCGCTGACCTGATACTGGTTGCGTTCCAGCAGGCGGCGCAAGGCGGAGCGGATAATTGTTTCGTCTTCGACGATCAAAATGTGCGGCATTGATTCGATACTCTCGACGGTCTCAGTTCACAGCGGACGTCGCTTCGACATGACGCGGTAGTGTCACCCGGATACGGGTGCCGCGTTGGCTCTGAACATCAGCCGGGCTGTCGATGGTGATTTGTCCATAATGCTCTTCAACGATGGAATAGACCAGTGCAAGGCCCAGACCGGTGCCTTCACCCGGGTCCTTGGTGGTGAAGAAGGGTTCGAACAATCGGTCCATGATGCTCGATGGAATCCCGCTGCCTTCGTCTTCCACGATCAGGTCGACCGTGTGTTCGCCGGCTTCGCTCTTGACACGCACTGCGCTGCCCGGAGGCGAGGCATCACGGGCGTTCGAGAGCAGGTTGATCAGTACCTGGGCGAGCCGCTGCGGATCGCCTTCGACCCAGTGATCGGGGTCGCATAGATTGTAGAACTGCACTTCGAAATTGCGTCGATTCAGGGCCAGCAGGCCGATGGCGTCCTGGGCGACTTCCGCCAGACAGACGGGCTCGTCGTTGTGCTGATGACTGCCGGCATGGGCGAAACTCATCAGCGACTGGACGATGCGCGACACGCGTTTGGTCTGTTCAAGGATCTGCCCGCTGATTTCCTTGAGTTCGCCGTCTTCTTCGCGCTCTTCGCGCAGGTTCTGCGCCAGACAGGCAATGCCGGTGATCGGGTTGCCGATTTCATGGGCCACGCCGGCGGCGAGGCGGCCGATGCTGGCCAGGCGCTCGGAGTGCACCAGTTTGTCTTCGAGCATCTGGGTTTCGGTCAAGTCTTCCACCAGCAACACCAGGCCACTGTTACCCGGCGCGAGCGGCTCGTCGATCGCCGCCTTGTGCAGGTTCAGCCAGCGGGTCTGGCCGTCGAGGGCCAGATGCTGCTTGTGCAAGTGTTCGTCCGGGACATTGATGAAACCTTGCAGCAACTCTTTCCACGGGTCGGCAATGGTGCTCAGGCGCGAACCGACGACCCGTTGCGCAGCGATCCCGGTCAACTCCTCCATGGCTTTGTTCCACATGAGGATTTCCTGATCCTTGGCCAGCGAACAGACGCCCATTGGCAATTCCTGAAGGGTCTGGCGGTGATAGCGGCGCAGGGCATCGAGTTCGGCAGCCAGCCCGGTCAGGCGAGAATGGTAATCCTCGAGTCGGCTTTCGATGAAGTGGATGTCCTCGGTGACATAGTTTTCGCCGCCCGCCTTGTACGGCAGGAAGGTTTCGACCATGTCCTGGGCTACGCTCGGTCCCATCAGGCCGGAAAGGTTGGCCTCGATGCGGTCACGCAAGCGACGCAAGGCATAAGGCCGGCGCTCGTCGAATGGCAGATAGAGATCGCGCAGAGCCTGTTCGACTTCTTTTTGCGCAGCCTTGGCACCCAGCGGTTTGGCAAGCTGTGTGGCGAATTCCTGAGGCGAAGCGGCGTGCAGTTCGCGGCGTTGCGGGCGACGCACATTGTCCACGGCACAGGCTTCCGCGGCGCTGGCCTCTTCGGTGCTGGCGTTGGTGAACAGTGAGATCAGGGTGAACATCAGCACGTTGGCGGCCAGCGAGGCAATCGCCGCCATGTGCCAGCTGGTGTCGTCCAACACATAGATCATGTTCAACAGCGGGATGTAGAAGCCCTGCAGATTGCCGACCAACGGCAGCAGCATGGTCACCAGCCACACCAGGATCCCGGCCAGCAAGCCGGCGATGAAGCCGCGACGGTTGGCAGTCGGCCAATACAGGACCGAGAGCACGCCCGGCAGGAACTGCAAGGTGGCAACGAACGCGACGATACCGAGGTTGGCCAGGTCTTGCTCAGCGCCCAGCAACAGGTAGAAACCGTAGCCGGCCATGATGATCGCGACGATCAGTGCCCGGCGCGTCCACTTCAGCCAACGGTAGATATTGCCTTCCGCCGGCGGTTGATACAGCGGCAGCACCAGGTGGTTCAGGGCCATGCCCGACAGCGCGAGGGTGGTCACGATGATCAGGCCGCTGGCGGCGGACAACCCGCCGATATACGCCAGCAACGCCAACGCCTTACTGTTGGCGGCGATGCCAATACCAAGCGTGAAGTATTCCGGGTTGGTGGTAGCCCCGAGTTTCAGCCCCGCCCAAAGAATCAGCGGCACCGCCAGGCTCATCAGCAACAGGAACAGTGGCAAGCCCCAACTCGCGCTGACCAGTGAGCGCGGGTTGAGGTTTTCGGTGAACGTCATGTGGTACATGTGCGGCATCACGATCGCCGAGGCGAAGAACACCAGCAGCAGCGTGCGCCACGGGCCTTCCTGCAACGGCGTGTGCAGGGCGGCGAGGGCAGTCTGGTTTTGCAGCAGCCACAGTTCCAGCTGTTGCGGGCCGTCGAATACACCGTACAGGGCATACAGTCCGACGCCGCCGAGAGCGATCAGCTTGATTACCGATTCGAAGGCAATTGCGAAGACCAGGCCTTCATGTTTCTCGCGGGTGGCGATGTGCCGGGAGCCGAAGAAAATCGTGAACAGCGTAATGAGCGCGCAGAAACTCAGGGCGACGCGGTGCTGCACCGGCTCACGGGTAAGGATGCCGATTGAATCGGCCACCGCCTGAATCTGCAACGCCAGCAACGGCAGTACGCCGACCAGCATGAAAATCGTGGTCAGCGCGCCGGCCCAGGTGCTGCGGAAGCGGAACGCGAACAGGTCCGCCAGGGACGACAGCTGATAAGTGCGGGTGATCTTCAGGATCGGATACAGCAATACCGGCGCCAGCAGGAATGCCCCGGACACCCCGAGGTAACTGGACAGGAAGCCGTAACCGTACTGATAAGCCAGGCCCACGGTGCCATAAAACGCCCAGGCACTGGCATAGACCCCCAGCGACAGGGTGTAGGTGAGCGGGTGGCGAATGATCGCCCGGGGGATCATGCCCCGTTCGCTGATCCAGGCCACGCCGAACAGCACCGCCAGGTACGCGGCACTGATCAGGATCATCTGGGTCAGGCTAAAGCTCATCGGCATCTTTTTGGCTCTGCAGGATGAAGGTCACGACGATCAGGATCAGCCAGAGCAGATAAGGGCGATACCAGGCGCCAGTGGCGTCGATCCACCAATCCATGATGGCCGGGGAGAACAGATAAATCCCCACTACCAGGAGCAGGACCAAGCGATAGATGTACATCCCGGCCTCTCTTTTTTATGCGCGTGCCCGAAAACGTGCGGCGATGGTAACGGATGGGCGCGACACTGCAAGCACGATCACTGTAGCTGCGCCTCGGGCAGGCTCAGTGTGCGCGGGATCCGGCTTGCATCCCAGTGAGCGATGCCCCAGTTCAGCACTTCCCTGGGGGTGCCATCAGCCAGTTCGGTACCGGGAGTCTGCCCCAGTGCACGCAAGGCACGCAGCAACAATGGTGTGGCCTGGTCTTCGGTCAATGGCGGCGAGCGATAGGACTTGCCGAGCTTGTTGCCATCGGGTTGGGTAATCAGCGGGATGTGCAAGTAACGCGGTTGCCGCAGGCCGAGCAGTTCCTGCAGGTAAAGTTGGCGTGGCGTAGAGTCGAGCAGGTCGGCGCCGCGCACGATATCGGTAATGCCTTGCCAGGCATCATCCAGCACCACCGCCAGTTGATAGGCGTAGAGCCCGTCACGGCGGCGAATCACGAAATCGCCGACATCCCGGCCCAGGTGTTGATGGAATTCACCTTGCACGCGGTCGATGAAGTGGTAATCCAGTTCGGGTACACGTATCCGGATCGCCGCATCGTCGGTGGCATGCCCGGCATTACGGCACAGCCCCGGATAGATACCATGGTACGGCTCCAGTTGCTTGCGCGAACAGGTGCACGCGTAGGCCAGGCCGTGATTGAACAGGCGATTGAGTACTTCGGCGTAGGCGTCGTGCCGGTCGCTCTGGCGGACCATCTCGCCATCCCACTCGAAACCATAGCTCTCCAGCGCCTTGAGGATCGCCGCCTGGGCGCCGGGCTCTTCACGGGGCGGGTCGAGGTCTTCCATGCGCATCAACCAGCGGCCGCCGACCGAACGTGCGTCAAGGTACGAAGCCAGCGCGGCCACCAGCGAACCGAAATGCAGGTGACCACTGGGCGTGGGGGCGAAGCGCCCGATGTAGGAAGAGGTGGAGATGGCGGTCATAGGGTGATGTCATTTTTTCCGTACTTGAGCCGGCCCCTGTGGGAGCGAGCCTGCTCGCGAAAGCGGTGTGTCAGCCAGCATTAATGTTGAAGCTGAGGCCCCCTTCGCGAGCAGGCTCGCTCCCACAGTTTCCTGTCGAAGCAAATGTCAGAAACAAAAACGGAGCGTTCGCACGCTCCGTTCTTCGTTCAAGTCGTTATTACTTGCCGACTTGCTTTTCCTTGATTTCCGCCAGGGTCTTGCAATCGACGCACATGTCGGCGGTAGGGCGGGCTTCCAGGCGCTTGACGCCGATTTCGACACCGCAGGACTCGCACCAGCCGTATTCTTCGTCTTCGATCAGTTGAAGCGTCTTGTCGATCTTCTTGATCAGCTTGCGCTCACGATCGCGCGCTCGCAGTTCGAGGGCGAACTCTTCTTCCTGGCTGGCACGGTCTGCCGGGTCAGGAAAGTTGGCCGCTTCGTCCTTCATGTGATCAACCGTGCGGTCGACTTCCTGCATCAAGTCCTGTTTCCACTTGTTCAGGACCTTGGTGAAGTGCGCACGCATGGGCTTGCCCATGTACTCCTCGCCCGGAACTTCTTTATAGGGTTCGAAGCCGCTGATCGACTGGACTGCCTGTTGCTTTGCTTGGGTGGACATGAAATAGACCGCCTCTACTCTTGTAATCCATCTGCGCAGGATTGCTCCATCACCGGCACCCGCCGGCCCTGCGGCTGCAAGCGGGCGAACTTACCAGATCAAATCAGAGCGCGCTACTCCCGGATGTCGAGGCCGCGGCCTGTGGCGCTTGCAAATGATGGCAAAGCGCTGCCTGGTAGCTCCGCGGCCCTGATCAATTATTGATTTTAGTCAAACCTTGGGCACTCGCTCGAGTCGTTTTGGGTCTGGGTTATACCGCTCTGACCGCTTTAGGCTCTCGCTCGTTCCTGCGCTTGGGTAGAATCGTTTCTTTTCTTCGTTGAAGGAAGGCCAATGGCTCAGTCCTACAGTGCCCGCAGTCGCGCAATCGAACCTTTTCATGTCATGGCATTGCTGGCGCGGGCCAATGAATTACAGGCCGCCGGTCACGATGTGATTCACCTGGAAATCGGCGAACCGGACTTCACCACAGCCGAGCCGATCATCCGTGCCGGCCAGGCTGCGCTCGAATCGGGAAAAACGCGATACACCGCCGCACGCGGTATTCCTGAGCTGCGTGAGGCTATCTCGGGCTTTTATCAGCAGCGTTATGGCCTGAACATCGATCCGCGACGCATCCTCATCACGCCCGGCGGTTCCGGTGCGCTGTTGCTGGCCAGTGCCTTGCTGGTGGATCCGGGCAAGCATTGGCTGCTGGCGGACCCGGGTTACCCATGCAACCGGCATTTCCTGCGACTGGTAGAAGGTGCCGCGCAGCTTGTCCCTGTAGGTCCGGACGTGCGTTATCAACTGACACCGGATCTCGTCGAGCGGCATTGGGATCACGACAGCGTGGGTGCGTTGGTGGCATCTCCGGCGAATCCAACGGGGACGATCCTCACCCGTGACGAGCTGGCGGGGCTGTCCAGCGCCATCAAACAGCGCCACGGTCATCTGGTGGTGGACGAGATCTACCATGGCTTGACCTACGGCACCGATGCGGCCAGCGTGCTGGAAGTCGATGACAGTGCCTTTGTGCTCAACAGTTTTTCGAAATATTTCGGAATGACCGGATGGCGGCTCGGTTGGCTGGTGGCACCCGATGTGGCTGTGGGTGAGCTGGAGAAGCTCGCCCAGAACCTCTATATCAGTGCCCCGAGCATGGCGCAGCATGCTGCGCTGGCCTGTTTCGAGCCAGAAACCATCAGGATTCTGGAAGAGCGTCGTGCCGAATTCGGTCGTCGTCGCGATTTCCTTTTGCCAGCATTGCGGGAGTTGGGCTTCGGGATCGCTGTCGAGCCTGAAGGCGCGTTCTATTTGTACGCTGATATCAGCAAGTTCGGCGGCGATGCCTTCTCGTTCTGTCGGCATTTCCTCGAAACGGAGCACGTAGCATTCACGCCTGGACTGGATTTCGGTCGCTATCAGGCCGGGCATCACGTGCGTTTTGCTTACACGCAAAACCTTGAGCGTTTGCAGGAAGCGGTGGAGCGTATCGGCCGGGGTCTGCGGAGCTGGCAAGGCTGATGCGTTTTCATCCTCCCCTCGAAGAAGGTCGGCTGATCCGCCGTTACAAGCGTTTTCTCGCCGATATCGAAACCGTTGGCGGTGAGTTGTTGACCATTCACTGCCCGAACACCGGCTCGATGCTCAATTGTCAGGTCGAAGGTGGACAGGTTTGGTTCAGTCGTTCCAATGACCCCAAGCGCAAGTTGCCCGGCACCTGGGAAATCGGCGAAACCCCACATGGTCGTCATTTTTGCGTGAATACCGGGCGGGCCAATGCTTTGATCGAAGAAGCACTGCTGGCTGGGGTAATCACCGAGCTGAACGGCTTTACCGGGCTCAAGCGCGAAGTGGCCTACGGTCAGGAAAAGAGCCGGATCGATTTTCGTCTCGATTACCCCGACGGGCCGGCCTATGTGGAAGTCAAAAGTGTCACGCTGGGTTTCGACGGTGTCGCGGTGGCGGCGTTTCCTGATGCGGTGACCCAGCGCGGGGCGAAGCATCTGCGTGAGTTGGCCCATCTGGCGCGGGACGGAATTCGTGCGGTGCAGTTGTACTGCGTGAATTTGACCGGTATCGAAGCCGTGCGCCCGGCCGAAGAAATCGATTCCGCCTACGCACAAGCCTTGCGTGAGGCGGTGGCGTGCGGGGTTGAAGTGCTGGCCTATGGCGTGCGTCTGACCCATGAAGAGATGGTCGTGGATCGGCGTCTGGAGGTAGTGCTTGGCGGTTAAAGACTGATCCAGATGCCTTGCGCATCCTCGCGACAGTCGACACGGGTCAGCGATTGCCCCGCGCAAGGGCCGGCAACGCATTCGCCGTCCTCGATCAAAAACAGGGCGCCGTGGGTGGCGCACTGGATCAGGCTGTTGCTGGGGTCCAGAAACTGGTCGGGGGTCCATTCAAGTCCGACGCCGCGGTGCGGGCAGCGATTGACATAGACGTAAACCTTGCCGTCCCGACGCACGGCGAAAAGCTTTTGCCCGGCGAGTTCAAACCCGCGGCTGCTGGCATCGGCCAGCTCAATGCCTTTACACAGAAATTTCATGCCTATCCTCAGGGCGCACAGTCGTGACCGGATATGTCCGAGCTTGACGTGCAAATGCAAGCAATTATCAAATGGCTGACTTGCCCGGAAGGCGCGGTTGCCAAGTTGCACAGGATACGTGGCCTCGTCGCCTGATGCCCGGGAAACCCTCATAGGAAACTGTATATGCGCCTGAGTACCCGTGTTTGCGCGCTGTGTTTCGGACTTTTCGCCAGTCATCACGTCGCTGCGAGCGAGTTGCCGCAACGTTGGGTCAGTGCCGGCGGGGCGCTCTCGGAGTGGGTCAGCGCTTTGGGGGGCGAGTCGAAACTGGTCGGGGTCGATACCACCAGTCAGCACCCTGAATCCCTGAAGGCTTTACCCAGCATCGGATATCAGCGGCAGCTTTCGGCGGAGGGTGTGCTGAGTTTGCGTCCGCAGATTCTGGTCGGTACCGAAGAGATGGGGCCGCCCCCCGTGCTTTCGCAAATTCGTAATGCGGGCGTGCAGGTCGAGCTGTTCTCGGCCCAGCCGGATCTGCCGACGCTGCAGAATAACCTGCAGCATTTGGGCAGGTTGCTCGGCGCCGAAGACCGGGCGGCACAGTTGCTGGCGACTTATCAACAGGCGCTTGAGCTGCAGAAGATCCGGGTTACCAGGGCGCAATTGACGCAGTCCTCTCCGGGGGTGTTGCTGTTACTCGGGCACGCGGGCGGAAAACCGCTGATCGCCGGCAAGGACACCGCCGCTGATTGGTTACTGCAACGCGCCGGAGGACACAACCTGGCGACCCATACCGGCTACAAGCCGTTTTCGAACGAGTCGCTGGTGAGCCTTGATCCTGATGTGCTGGTGTTTGCCGACCGCGCACTGAGTGGTGATGCGGCGCGTGCAGCGTTGTTCAGGGAAAATCCGATTCTGGCCTCCACTCGCGCAGCGCGGGGCGGGCGGGTCATCGAGCTTGATCCGACCTTGCTGGTGGGTGGATTGGGTCCACGACTGCCGGAAAGCCTGAAAAAGCTGTCTGACGGTTTTTATCCTGAATCTGCTGGTCAATAACCTTGCGCCGCAATTAGCGCAGTGTCGCGGTGACGACTTTTCCTCAGGCAAAAAAAGACCCGGCAAGAGCCGGGTCAAATAACCGTGATTAGCCTGATGAGGAGATAATCTGAGAGTCCGAACCAAGGGCTATTCAGAATATCGACCAGTCTCGCGACCAGTTGTGATAATCATATCGATTCTCATTACCAAGTCAACAGCTGATTTCTCATTGGCGTCGTTTGTGTCGCGCGTGGTCGGCAAGTCCTTGTAACTATTGACTATTGGTTTGTCGTTTTTAGTGGCTTCACTCGTATCAATCGCGGACATCCCATGCGGACTCAGTTTTTGTGACGTGACGAGATCGCTTCCAACTGTTTATTCAACGCTTCTTTGCGTTCGGCGGGAATGTCATTCCAATGCACGTCCATCAGGGCGCCTTCGATTGCATACAACAACACCTTGGATGCTCGAAAACCGCGCGTGCGCACGGCCCGATAAGCGTCCACCGCTCCCAGGCGACGCAAGTCCGAGGCGCTGTGGATGCCCACCGCATGCAGCCACTGCGCCGACGTCTTGCCAAGATTCTTAAGGTGTTGCAGTTCATCATTCATCAAGCCTCCTTGCGATGGCCGAATGGTGCGTGGGCAAGCTTCTCAGGAGTGTAGCCATCAGTAGGAAAAGCGTGATTGTTTGGTCGTTTTCGACGCAAAAGCTTCTAAGAGGCAGGCGTTAGAGGGCGCGTGAAAAACTGCGAAAGGAGCAGGGACAGGGGGGAGATACCAGTAGTCGGGACAAGTCGGCCCGAAGTCCAATGCGAAGCGGGGGCACCGGACTGGTGAATTTACGCTAAGGGTCAGCGGGTGCGATAACGCAGTCGTGTCCCGAAGTTCATCGACATCAGAATCTCGTCAGCACTCAACTCTGGCGGAAAGTAGGCACCGGAAATCTGTGCATGGGCCAGACTTGCACCTTCGAGTGACGCATTGCGAAAGTCGATGCCCCGCAAATCGGCGGAACGGAAGTAGGCATTGGTGAAGTCGACGCCGTCGGCGTTCAACTCGCGCAAGTCCAGCCCCCGGAAGTCACCACCGACCATGTCGATAGGGCCATCCTTGGGGCGTTCATTGTTGAAACCTGTGATGTCGTCTTTGTGCAGCAAGGCATAAAGCGGGGTGTCGAGAAGTTTCGGCTGGCTCATGTCACATCACCTGTTGGTTTTATGGCGCCATTATAGTGCCACTATTTGGCAGCCGTGAAGCCGGCGAAGGCCTCACGGCTGAAATAGTTTTTTACAGGCCTGGCAGGCGTTGGCGAATTTGCGCCACGACTGTGTCAAGCGTTCCGCTTTCATTGGTCTGAACGCGTTTGCTGCAGAGAATTTCTGCCGGGGTCAGGGGTTCGCGACTGGCTTGCTGGGCCTCGATCACCGCCAGCGTGGCGTCGGACGGATCTGTGTTATCTGCCTGGCGCAGGGCCAGCCAGCTCTCGATCACGGCTTGTGGTGCATTGCAGTCGAGGATCAGGAAAGGCGTGCCTGTAGCCTCGGCAATTTTCGCTGCGCTTTCGCGCTGATCGTGCTTGAGATAAGTGGCATCGATCACCACCGGGAAGCCGGCGTGAAGGATGACCTCGGCAATTTCGTGCAAGCGTTGGTAGGTCGCGGTACTGGCATCGGCGCTGTAAATGCCGGCCTGCAGGTCGTTCGTGCCGGTTTGCTCGCCGAACAGGCGTTTGCGCTCAACGTCGGAGCGCAGGCGAATCGCGCCCAATGCTTCCACCAGGCGCATCGCCACGTGGCTTTTGCCGACCGCGGAAACACCGTGGGTAATCGCCATGAAGCGCGAAGGAATGGTGCTATAGCTTTCTGCCAGGTTGGCGTAGGTCCGGTACTGGCGCAGGGTGGTGGCGCGCTGCACCGCAGTGGCGTCGGCCGGCATGCTGAACAGGCTGACCTTGGCGCGAACCAGTGCACGGTAGGCTTTATAGAAGTTGAGCAGTTCCAGGCCCTGATAATCGCCGGTCAGTTCCAGGTACTGGCTGATGAAGCGGCGTGCCAGGCACTTCAGGCCGCGGTCTTCCAGGTCCATGGCCAGGAAGCCGGCATCGGCATACACATCGGTGAAGCGGAACGGTTCGTTGAACTCGATGCAGTCGAAAATCACGACCTTGCCGTCGATCACCGTGGCGTTGCCCAAATGAATGTCGCCATGGCATTCGCGGATGAATCCGTCTGCCTTGCGCTGGGTGAGGATGGGCTTCAGGCGATCGAAGCTGCTCTCGGCCCAGGCTAGCAGGGCGTCGAGTTGCAGCAGGTCAGCCTTGTCACTGAGGAATGGGCGAATCTGTTCGAAGTTCTGACGCACTGGCGCCATGACACTGTCAGGAGTGCCCGCTTCATGTTCGGCCGGGACTTTTGGGGCGCTGAGGTGGAACCGGGCGATTTGTGCCGCCATCGCGTCGATGTGCGAGGTGGTCAGTTCACCATTGGCCTGAAGGGTGCTGAGCAAGCCGGTTTGCGGGAATTGACGCATTTTCAGCACGTATTCGATGGCCGGGCCTTCGCCGCCCAGTTGCGGAGCTTCGGCGCTGCCAGTGACCGGCAACACTTCCAGATACAGATCGTCTGTCAGGCGCTGGTTCAGGCGCAATTCTTCGCCGCAGAAATGCTTTCGAGCCTCAAGCGTGGTGAAATCGAGGAAACCGAAGTTGACCGGCTTCTTCACTTTATAGGCATAGGAACCGGTGAGCAGTACCCAGGAAATATGGGTTTCGATGAGCTGGAACCCGTCAACAGGATGCGGATACAAGGCCGGGTTTTGCAAAGCGGCAATCAGGGACTGGCTCACAGGGGGGATCCTTCAGAGTCTGGAAAAATTCAGGTCGTCATTATGGCGGCTAGCCAGCCCAACGCAAACTCGGAGGGCTCCTGTTGAGGATGAATAAAGTGCGTATAATCCGCCGCCATGACTCGTACTCGATCCCCCCGTACCCCAAAAAAACCACCTTCCCGAGGCCTGCGGCCCTGGCTGGGCTGGGTCCTTAAACTCAGTCTGGTCGGCCTTGTGGTGCTGGCCGGATTCGCGGTTTACCTCGATGCCATCGTGCAGGAAAAGTTTTCCGGCAAGCGCTGGACGATTCCGGCCAAGGTATACGCGCGTCCGCTCGAGCTGTTCGTCGGACAAAAACTGAGCAGGGATGACTTTCTCACCGAACTCGATGCCCTGGGCTATCGCCGTGAAAGCGTGAGCAACGGCCCCGGCGCGGCGGCAGTCAACGGCAATACCGTCGACTTGAATACCCGCGGCTTCCAGTTCTATGAGGGTCTGGAGAACGCTCAACCGGTGCGTGTTCGCTTCTCCGGCGACTATGTCGCCGAACTCTCGGCGACGAACGGTTCGAAGTTATCTGTAGTGCGCCTGGAACCGCTGCTGATCGGCGGGATTTATCCGAAGAACCTCGAAGATCGCATTCTGATCAAGATCGATCAGGTTCCGCCGTATCTGCTGGAAACCCTGGTTGCCGTGGAAGACCGTGACTTCTACAGCCACTGGGGGGTGTCGCCCAAGTCGATTGTGCGAGCCATCTACGTCAATACCTCTGGGGGCAAGCTGACCCAGGGCGGCAGTACGTTAACGCAACAGCTGGTCAAGAATTTCTACCTGACCAGCGAACGCAGCCTGACCCGTAAACTCACCGAAGCCATGATGGCGATGTTGCTTGAGTTGCATTACGACAAACGGGAAATACTTGAGGCTTACCTCAATGAAGTGTTCGTTGGCCAGGATGGTCAGCGTGCGGTCCACGGATTCGGCCTGGCCAGTCAGTTCTTCTTCGGGCAGCCGTTGTCCGAACTGAAGCTGCATCAAGTCGCGATGCTGGTGGGCATGGTCAAGGGACCGTCTTATTACAATCCGCGTCGCAATCCTGAGCGGGCGCTTGAACGGCGCAATCTGGTGCTGGATGTGCTTGAGCAACAAGGCGTCGCCACCGCCGAGCAGGTCGCTGCTGCGAAGAAAATGCCATTGGGCGTGACAACACGTGGAAAGTTGGCTGATAGCTCGTTCCCTGGTTTCCTCGATCTGGTCAAGCGTCAACTGCGTGAAGACTATCGCGATGAAGACTTGACCGAAGAAGGTCTGCGAATCTTTACCAGCTTCGACCCGATCCTGCAGATGAAAGCCGAAGCATCGGTCAACGACACCTTCAAACGCCTGTCTGGGCGCAAGGGCTCCGATGACGTCGAAGCGGCGATGGTCGTGACCAACCCGGAAACCGGTGAAGTCCAGGCCATGATCGGCAGTCGCCAGGCAAGTTTTGCCGGCTTCAACCGTGCACTGGATGCGGTGCGGCCGATCGGCTCGTTGATCAAGCCAGCGGTTTATCTGACAGCACTCGAGAAACCGAGCCAGTACACACTGACCAGTTGGCTGTCAGACGAATCCTTCTCGGTCAAAGGTGCGGACGGTCAGGTCTGGAAGCCGCAGAACTATGATCGCCGCTCCCATGGCACGGTTTTCCTTTATCAAGGCCTGGCGCATTCCTACAACTTGTCGACCGCGCGTCTCGGCTTGGCGGTAGGTGTTCCCAATGTCCTCAAGACCCTCGGGCGTCTGGGGGTGAGTCGCGAGTTTCCGGCCTTTCCGTCGATGTTGCTGGGGGCGGGCGGCATGACACCGATCGAAGTGGCAACCATGTACCAGACCCTCGCCAACGGTGGTTTCAATACCCCGATGCGCGGGATTCGTAGCGTATTGACAGCCGAAGGCGAGCCCCTCAAGCGTTATCCGTTCCAGATTCAGCAGCGTTTCGACCCGGCCTCCATTTACCTGGTCCAGAGCGCCATGCAGCGGGTCATGCGCGAAGGCACCGGCAGTTCGGTTTACAACGTGCTGCCGAAAACCCTGACACTGGCCGGCAAGACCGGTACCAGTAACGATTCGCGCGACAGCTGGTTCGCCGGTTTCAGTCAGGATCTGCTGGCGGTGGTCTGGTTGGGGCGCGATGACAACGGCAAGACGCCATTCACGGGTGCTACCGGGGCGTTGCAGGTCTGGACCAGTTTTATGCGCAAGGCCGATCCGTTGCCGTTGGACATGCCTCAGCCGGATAATATTGTTCAGGCCTGGGTCGATTCGCGGACCGGACAAGGCTCTGACGGCAACTGCCCGGGCGCCGTGCAGATGCCGTATATTCGCGGCAGCGAACCGCCTCCCGGCGCTCCTTGCGGTGGCGAAAGCCCTATCAATGGTGAAACGGTGATGGATTGGGTCAAGGGCTGGATGAATTAAGCAAAGAGGGTTTCAAGTGAACAAGTGGTTGATTCCAGCGGTTACCGCCGTGGCTTTGCTCAGCGGTTGCTCCTCCGTACAGCGTGGCTCGATTCCGGTTGTGGACTCCGGCACCAATGTCTCCAATAGTGAGAGGGTCTCGGCGAACGGAGGTTTCCGTCAGTCGACGGTCAAGCGTCCTGCACAAGCGAAGGTGCAGGAAATTCCGCAAGGCGATACCGGTGTGGTCGTGATGGTGCCGGGTGGCGGCGCAACGACTTCGACGCCGATCAGCACTACGCCGATCACCCCAGGCCCGATTACGCCGGGACCGATTGATACCTCGCCGGTGCAGTCTGCACCGATCAATCAGGGCAGCTACAGCATGCCGTCGACGCCGAGCGGAATTCCGTCGGCCAGTTCCGGTGGCTTGTCCGCCGATGAGCAACTGGACGGTCCAGTGCTGGCGCTGTTGACCACTGCTCAGCAGCAACAGGCGGGTGGTGATCTCAACGGTGCCTCTTCAAGTCTCGAACGTGCCCAGCGTGTCGCCCCGCGTGAACCGCAGGTGCTTTATCGCCTGGCGCAAGTGCGCATGGCTCAAGGGGATGCCGCGCAGGCCGAGCAATTCGCGCGTCGTGGTTTGACTTTGGCCAATGGTCGTCCGGCGCTTCAGGCCAGTCTGTGGGAGTTGATTGCCCAGGCACGTGAGAAGCAGGGCGACTCCGCTGGCGCGGCATTGGCCCGTCAGAAGGCAAAGGTTTCGTCGTGATGGATGTCCGCTTTCCCAGGATTGCCGAGCAGTTGCTGCTGATCGAGCGTGAATTGCGGGTGCAAGGATGGTGGGATGATGTCCCGCCATCCGCTGAGGCGCTCTCCAGCGTTGAGCCGTTTTCGGTCGATACGCTGGACTTCGAGCAATGGCTGCAATGGATCTTTCTGCCGCGCATGAAAGTAATCCTTGAGCAGAACCTGCCTTTGCCGAATGCTTCGGGGATTCAGGAGATGGCCGAAATGGTCTTTGCCTCCCGTAATGTTCAGGGCAAGGATCGACAGCTGCAAGTGCTGCTCAAAGAGTTCGATCAACTGATCACCGCTTCTCGCTGACCCCGATTCCTGTAGGAGCCGAGCTTGCTCCGGGCGGCTCCTGCAGGTGACTACATGCAGTTATCCGCGATCTGTTTCTGCGTTTCTCCTATGCGCTCCTGCCGTTGAGTGTCGTCGAGTCGACGCAGTTCTCCCTCCACTTCCTCTCTGAGCCGCGGATTGTTCCGCAGCTGCGCCAGGTTTGTTCGCGCCTGTTCGCAAAATACTTTCAGCTCTGTTTGCTGCTTGGCGACCTGCTTCTTGACGTTTTTGTCGATGGCCTGTTGATCGCCAATCGTGCCGCTGTTCAAAGATGCGGCGGGTTTGGCGGCGGACGGGGAGGGCATCACGACAATAGTGGCTTGCTGACCTGAAGGTGGTTGCGCATCGAAATGGGTAACGCCCTGGGCGTCGACCCATTTGTAAATCTGTGCGGCCATGCTTAAAGGACTCAGGCCAATCAGCAGGCCGGCGGTCAGGAAGAACGCTCGCATGTCATTTCCTTGTCTCGGGTTGCGCAATTGAAGCTAACACACTTGATGTTTCACGATTTTTTCTTGCTTTCTCATGTGCTTAGTTCAATAAAGCACATAGACGACTTGACTTGCAGGGGACGAAACAGAAGAATCCAAAGTCCGCTGTAGAGGGACTGCCAGAAGCAGACCCACTCAGCAGATCATGAGGCGCACATCCGCGCCGACCTGTTACACCCGCAACGCGTTACCTCGCGCTGGGTGGGAAAGGCCCGCAACACTTGGGACGATCCCAATACTTGCTCAGTCAGTGCTGACGTAGTCGGCGACCACCGTCGCTCATGCTCTGCTGAGAAGTAAACCTATTAAGACCCGTCCCATTTTCGTGGGCGGTATTCTGGCGTTTTAGAGGTGAGCAACGTGGAGCTTTTATCTGGCGGTGAGATGCTCGTCCGCTTCTTGCGTGACGAAGGCGTCAAATATATCTACGGGTACCCGGGTGGTGCTCTTCTTCATGTCTACGATGCCCTGTTCAAAGAACCGGAAGTGACTCACATTCTGGTTCGTCACGAACAGGCCGCGACCCATATGGCTGACGGTTACGCCCGTGCCACCGGCAAAGCCGGCGTGGTACTGGTGACTTCCGGCCCGGGCGCAACCAACGCTATCACTGGTATCGCCACGGCCTACATGGACTCCATTCCGATGGTGGTCATTTCCGGCCAGGTGCCGAGCACCATGGTAGGTACCGACGCATTCCAGGAAACCGACATGATCGGTATCTCCCGGCCGATCGTGAAACACAGCTTCATGATCAAACACGCGTCGGAAATCCCGGAAGTCATGAAGAAAGCTTTCTACCTGGCGCAATCCGGTCGTCCTGGTCCGGTCGTTGTCGATATCCCGAAAGACATGACCAACCCGGCCGAGAAGTTCGAATACGTCTTCCCGAAAAAAGCCAAGCTGCGCTCCTACAGTCCGGCCGTTCGCGGTCATTCCGGTCAAATCCGCAAAGCGGCGGAAATGCTTCTGGCGGCCAAACGTCCCGTTCTGTATTCCGGTGGTGGTGTGATTCTCGGCAACGGCTCCGCGCCGCTCACCGAATTGGCAAAAATGCTCAATCTTCCAGTGACCAATACCCTGATGGGGCTGGGTGGCTACCCTGGGACCGATCGTCAGTTCATCGGCATGCTCGGCATGCATGGCAGCTACACCGCCAACCTGGCGATGCACCATGCTGACGTGATCCTGGCTGTCGGTGCGCGTTTCGACGACCGTGTAATCAACGGCGCATCGAAGTTCTGCCCGAACGCCAAGATCATTCATATCGACATCGACCCGGCTTCGATTTCCAAGACTATCAAGGCTGACGTGCCTATCGTTGGCCCGGTCGAGAGCGTTTTGACCGAAATGGTCGCGATCCTCAAGGAAATCGGCGAGACCCCGAACAAGGAATCTGTTGCCAGTTGGTGGAAGCAGGTTGATGAGTGGCGCGGTGACCGTGGTCTGTTCCCTTATGACAAGGGCGACGGTAGTGTCATCAAGCCGCAGGCCGTGATCGAAACCTTGTGCGAAGTGACCAAGGGCGATGCCTTTGTCGCCTCCGACGTTGGTCAGCACCAAATGTTTGCGGCGCAGTACTACAAGTTCAACAAGCCTAACCGCTGGATCAACTCTGGCGGCCTGGGCACCATGGGCTTCGGTTTTCCGGCGGCCATGGGCATCAAGTTGAGCTTTCCGGATGATGATGTCGCTTGCGTGACGGGCGAAGGCAGCATCCAGATGAACATTCAGGAACTGTCGACCTGCCTGCAATACGGTTTGCCGGTCAAGATCGTCATCCTGAACAACGGTGTGCTGGGCATGGTTCGCCAGTGGCAAGACATGAGTTACGGCAGTCGTCACTCGCATTCCTACATGGAGTCGTTGCCTGACTTCGTCAAGCTGGCAGAGGCCTATGGTCACGTCGGCGTGCGCATCACCGACTCGAAAGACTTGAAGTCGAAGATGGAAGAAGCGTTCGCCATGAAAGATCGCCTGGTGGTCATCGATATTTCGGTCGACACCAGTGAGCACGTCTACCCGATGCAGATCAAAGACGGCTCCATGCGCGATATGTGGCTGAGCAAGACGGAGCGTACTTAATCATGCGGCACATTATTTCCTTGCTTCTGGAAAACGAACCTGGCGCTCTGTCTCGTGTAGTCGGCCTGTTCTCGCAGCGCAACTACAACATCGAAAGCCTGACCGTGGCGCCAACGGAAGACCCGACTCTGTCGCGTCTCACGCTGACCACGGTGGGCCATGATGAAATCATCGAGCAGATCACCAAGAACCTGAACAAACTGATCGAAGTGGTCAAATTGGTCGACTTGTCGGAAAGTGCTCATATCGAGCGCGAACTGATGCTGGTCAAGGTCAAAGCCACCGGTGCCCAGCGTGCCGAGATCAAACGCACTACCGATATTTACCGTGGGCAGATCGTCGATGTCAGCGCCAGCGTGTATACCGTTCAATTGACCGGTACCAGCGACAAGCTCGACAGCTTCATCCAGTCCATCGGCACCGCTTCGATTCTGGAGACCGTCCGCAGTGGCGTCACCGGGATTGCCCGCGGCGACAAAGTACTCAGCATCTAAACCAAATTAGCGAATGGCCTGAACGGCCTGGATATATAGGGGAAATTCATGAAAGTTTTCTACGATAAAGACTGCGACCTGTCGATCATCCAGGGCAAGAAAGTTGCCATCATCGGTTACGGCTCCCAGGGCCACGCTCAAGCGTGCAACCTGAAAGACTCCGGCGTTGACGTTACCGTTGGTCTGCGTAAAGGCTCGGCCACTGTTGCCAAGGCCGAAGCACACGGCCTGAAAGTGACTGACGTTGCTTCCGCTGTTGCGGCTGCCGACCTGGTCATGATCCTGACCCCGGACGAGTTCCAGTCCTCCCTGTACAAGAACGAAATCGAGCCGAACATCAAGAAGGGCGCCACCCTGGCCTTCTCCCACGGCTTCGCGATCCACTACAACCAGGTTGTGCCGCGCGCTGACCTCGACGTGATCATGATCGCGCCGAAGGCTCCAGGCCACACCGTACGTTCCGAATTCGTGAAGGGCGGCGGTATCCCTGACCTGATCGCTATCTATCAGGACGCTTCCGGCAACGCCAAAAACGTTGCGCTGTCCTACGCTGCTGGCGTGGGTGGCGGTCGCACCGGCATCATCGAAACCACCTTCAAGGACGAGACTGAAACCGACCTGTTCGGCGAACAAGCCGTTCTGTGCGGCGGTACCGTCGAGCTGGTAAAAGCCGGTTTTGAAACCCTGGTTGAAGCTGGCTACGCGCCGGAAATGGCCTACTTCGAATGCCTGCACGAACTGAAGCTGATCGTCGACCTCATGTACGAAGGCGGTATCGCCAACATGAACTACTCGATCTCCAACAACGCCGAGTACGGCGAGTACGTGACCGGTCCGGAAGTCATCAACGCCGAATCCCGTCAGGCCATGCGCAACGCCCTGAAACGTATTCAGGACGGCGAATACGCCAAGATGTTCATCAGCGAAGGTGCTACCGGCTATCCTTCGATGACCGCCAAGCGTCGTAACAACGCTTCTCACGGTATCGAAATCATCGGCGAGCAACTGCGCTCCATGATGCCGTGGATCGGTGCCAACAAGATCGTCGACAAAGCTAAAAACTAAGTCTGACACTTGTACGAAAAACGCGGCCCAGGCCGCGTTTTTTCGTTTGGAGGGCCGGTTCTGGTATAAAGCTGCATCGTTTGCGGTGCGAACCGGCGTTGCAGACATCTGTCGAAACTTTCCATCCCGTTGCAAGGTATTGTCCATGAGCGAACGTCCCGAAGAGCCAAAACAGGCTTCTGACGCCGAAAGCCTGCTGCCCATCGATGAACATGTCGAAGAAGGGCATGACGCTGAAGGCCGTAAAGTCCGGCATCGTGGTATCTATCTTCTGCCGAATCTGTTCACCACTGCGAACCTGTTCGCAGGGTTCTACTCCATCATCAATTCCATGAGCGCCCAGAGTGCCTTGAGTGCGGGTGATTCGATTGGTGCGAGCAAGTATTTTGCGTTTGCCGCCATCGCAATTTTTGTCGCCATGGTGCTCGATGGCCTCGATGGCCGTGTCGCCCGCATGACCAATACCCAGAGTGCCTTCGGTGCCGAGTATGACTCGCTATCGGATATGGTTGCTTTCGGCGTGGCGCCGGCGCTGCTGGCGTTTGGCTGGGCCTTGGGCGACATGGGCAAGGTCGGCTGGATGGTCGCCTTCATCTATGTAGCGGGTGCGGCGTTACGCCTGGCGCGTTTCAATACCCAGGTCGGCACGGCCGACAAGCGCTACTTCATTGGTCTGGCCAGCCCGGCTGCCGCTGGCGTGGTGGCGGGAATTGTCTGGGCGTTCAGCGATTACGGCATTCAGGGTTCCAAGATGTCTTTCCTGGTGGCGCTGATGGTCGCGGCAGCGGGTATGCTGATGGTCAGCAACATCAAGTACAACAGCTTCAAGGAGCTGGATCTGAAAGGGCGCGTGCCATTCGTGGCGATCCTCGCCGTGGTTTTGGTGTTCGCGGTAGTGTTCAGTGATCCGCCACGCATTCTGCTGCTGGTTTTCCTCGCCTACGCAGCATCCGGGCCGGTGCAATACTTGTTACATCTTCGTCGGCGCAAAAGCGCCGAGTGATGTAATTTCCCTCATACTCCGCAGTTGGTGCATCTGTTCTCCAATGCTGCGGAGTAGTCATGCTGATCAAAGTCCCCAAGGCATCCGACTGCCATGAGTCGGATGTCACACCTGAATCCATCTACCTTTCTCGACGCAATGTATTGGGTGTCGCCGTTGCCGGCTTGGCCATGAGTAGTCTGCCGCGTTGGGCGGACGCTGATGATGCGGCGCGATATGCAGGTGTCGAGCCTGGCAAGGCGCCTTCGTGGTTCAGCGAAAAGCTTCCCTCGATCAAGTGGGGGGCGGTTAACGTCAAGGATGAGGCGATTACGCCGTTCAAGGATGCAACCCACTACAACAACTTCTATGAATTCGGTACCGACAAGGGCGATCCGGCTGCCAATGCCGGTGCGCTGAAGACTGAGCCATGGACTGTGGTGGTGGATGGCGAAGTGGGTAAGCCGGGGCGCTACGCACTGGAAGACTTCATGAGGCCTTATCAACTGGAGGAGCGCATTTACCGCCTCCGTTGCGTGGAGGCCTGGTCGATGGTCATTCCATGGATAGGTTTCCCCATTTCGGCGTTGCTCAATCAGGTAGAGCCCACTTCAAAAGCCAGATTCATTCGCTTCGAAACGCTTGAAGATCCCAAGAGCATGCCGGGGCAGCGCTCGGGGTTCGCCTTGATCGATTGGCCCTATGTAGAAGGGTTGCGCCTTGATGAGGCGATGAACCCCTTGGCGATTCTGGCAGTGGGAATGTACGGGCGTGAGTTACCCAATCAGAACGGGGCGCCACTGCGTTTGGTGGTGCCGTGGAAATACGGATTCAAGAGCATCAAGTCCATCGTGCGGATCAGTCTGGTGAGTGAGCAGCCAAAAACCACCTGGCAGAGTATCGCTTCGAACGAGTATGGCTTCTATGCGAATGTGAACCCTGAGGTTGATCATCCACGCTGGACTCAGGCTCGCGAACGGCGCTTGCCGAGTGGTCTGTTCAAGCCGAATGTGCGTGACACGCAAATGTTCAATGGTTATGCCGATGAAGTCGCTTCTCTCTATACAGGGCTCGATCTTCGGAAAAACTACTGATGCGATATCGATTCTGGCGTATTGGCGTTTTCGTCGCTGCGGCGATCTGGCCTCTGCTTTGGTTGTATCAAGCGTGGGAGGATGTGCTCGGGCCTGATCCGGGCAAGGTACTGGTTGACCGGTTGGGCTTGGGGACGCTTGTTCTGCTGCTTATTACATTAAGTATGACGCCGCTGCAGAAGCTCACGGGGTGGGCTGGGTGGATTGCGGTTCGGCGGCAGCTGGGTTTGTGGTGTTTCGCTTATGTAGTTCTGCATTTGAGTGCCTATCTGGCATTCATCCTTGGGTTCGACTGGTCGCAACTGGGCGTCGAGCTGGGCAAGCGTCCCTACATTATTGTCGGGGCGTTGGGGTTTCTGTGTTTGCTGGCGTTGGCAGCGACTTCCAATCGATACAGTCAGCGGCGTTTGGGGTCGCGCTGGAAAAAGCTGCATCGTCTGGCTTATCTGGTTCTCGGCCTTGGGTTGCTGCATATGCTCTGGATTGTGCGCGCCGATTTGAAGGAGTGGTCTATCTATGCCGGTATCGGCGCGTTGCTATTAGTGTTGCGCCTGCCACCCGTAACCCGGCGCATCCCGCGTTTGGTGGCTAAAAAGGCCTCTTCTGCCAAAAAAGCGTAATAAGTGGTTGACGGCAGATTTCAGGTGTCTATAATTCGCCCCACTTCCGGCGCAGTCGAAAC
>NZ_JBSVWS010000055.1:0-29992 GCF_054071155.1 Pseudomonas sp. SDO5532_S415
AATGGGCGAATCATATCGCCCTAAAGAGGTGTCCGGGATTATTAGGCCAGTTCAGGCTCGCTCCCACAGGGCCATCGAGTCCGCAATAGAGCTGATCGATAACCCCGTAAACAACAGTGATTGGACGCTCGCCCACGACAATGAGATCGTCCACGAACCTTGTGTCCTGCCCACCCGAGTCAATACTTACCTCTCCTATCCTCCGTCAGCAGGTGCCGTCATGGACATCAAACAACTCAAGTTCCTGATCGCCCTGGAGCAGACCCGTCATTTCGGCCAGGCCGCCGCGCGCTGCCACATCACCCAGCCGACCCTGTCGATGCGTCTGCGCAACCTGGAGGATGAACTGGACCTGGTGCTGGTCACCCGTGGCCAGCGGTTCGAAGGTTTCACCGAAGCCGGCGAGCGCGTGCTGGCCTGGGCCCGGACCCTGCTGGCCGCCCACGACGGGTTGTTCGCCGAAGCCGCCGCGTGCCGTGGCCAACTGGTCGGTAACTTGCGCATGGGCCTGGTGCCGCTGAGCAGCTTCAACCCCGTGAGCTACATCAAGGGCCTGTCCCACAGCTTTCCGGAGCTCAAATTCAGCCTGTCTTCCCTGAGTTCCGATCAGATCATCGAAAGCCTGGGCAACAACCAACTGGACCTGGGGGTGTGCTACCTCGATCACGTCAACCCGAATTACTTCGAGTTTTTCGAGATCGGCGAGACCCGCGTCGGCCTTTTGCATGACACCCGGCACTTCCATTTCGACGGCCCGCAAATGAGCTGGGAAGACGCCGCCGAATTGCCGCTGGGGATGATCAGTAACGGTATGCACTACCGCAAATCCATCGATTTGAGTTTCCGCAGCCGTGGCCTCAACCCGCAGCCGATCCTCGAAAGCGATTCGACTTACCAGTTGCTCCAGGCGATCCATGAAGGCTTTTGCTGCGCGATCATGCCGCTGGACAGCGGCCTGGAAGAGCCCATCGAACACCTGGCGTTCATCGACCTGCCGGACGCCAGCGTGCTTGCGCCTCTGGGCCTGGTCATGCGCAAGACCGAACCGCGTTCAGCGATTGCCGAGAAATGTTTCGCCCAAGCACGACTGTTATTTGCGCCGAAGCATTAAGGAACCATCGATTTTATATAAACATTGACACGGGCCACTTAACGCTGACTGTACGAGGACAAGGCAGCCCAGTGGCCAGGTTATGAACCGAAACAAACATTTACAGGCGTCCCTTTCCCCCCTAGTATCCAGTCACCCCCGGATGGCTTGTTATCGGCCTCCGACGTTTTCCGCTGCTGGAAACATGAGTCATGCGCACTTCGCCGTCAGAGCACCACGTCTCGACTCAGGCCACCTCGCTGTTGGCCGTGGACGGCATTGCCTCATGAAACGCATCGTCAACCTCCCCATGGCCCTGCGCCGCTCAAAACTGCGTCACTCCGCACGTCCGCCGGATAGCACCCTGCGCGCCTGATCGCGTTTTCAACGCATCGAGGCCCCCTCTATTCGCTATCGCTGCCAGCACGCTCCGGGCTTGTACCCGTCACCGTGCCCTGGCCTGAATCCGTGCGCCTGCGTGGCGCCAACGTGAGTGACGAACAATGAAATTCGCAGCCCTTGAAGACGCCCGGAGCTTTCTGGCGAACAACCCCGATATCGACATGATCGAGCTGTTCATCCTCGATGCCAACGGTGTGCCGCGCGGCAAGCTGCTGCACCGCGAAGAACTGCTGGCGGTGTACGAAAGCGGTCGTCCGCTGCCCAGCACCATCCTCGGCCTGACCTTGCAGGGCGACGACGTGGAAAACTCCGGGCTGGTCTGGGATGTGGGTGATATTGACTGCCGCGCCTACCCGCTCGAAGGCAGCCTGGTGCGCTTGCCATGGCGGCAGATTCCGACCGCCGCAGTGCAAGTCAGCATGCACCCGCAGGAAGGCATGCCGGCGAGCATTGCCGACCCGCGCCACCTGTTGATCAAGGTGATCGAAGGCCTGAAGGCGCAGGGTTATCACCCGGTGATGGCCTGCGAGCTGGAGTTCTATTTGCTCGATGCCAAGCGCGACCACCTCGGTCGCCCGCAACCAGCGCTGGATGCGGATGGTGGTCGACCGAGACACACCCAGGTCTATGGCCTGCGCGAACTGGAGCAGATCGAACCGTTCCTCGCCGACCTCTACGCGGCATGCAAACTCCACGACATTCCGGCGCGCACGGCGATTTCCGAATACGCCCCGGGCCAGGTGGAAATCACCCTGGAACACGGCGATGCCTTGCTCGCGATGGACCAGGCCGTGCGCTACAAGCGACTGGTCAAAGCCATCGCCCACAAGCACGGCATGCAGGCCACGTTCATGGCCAAACCCTTCGATCATCTGGCAGGCACCGGCATGCACATGCACGTCAGCATCGCCGATGCCGAGGGCCGCAACCTCTTCGCCGCCGAAGACCCCGCGGGTACCCCGCTGCTGCGCACGGCCATCGGCGGCATGCTCGCCTCCTTGCTCGATTCGCTGCTGCTGTTCTGCCCCAACGCCAACTCCTACCGGCGTTTCCAGGCCAACAGCTATGCGCCCCTGGCGCCGACCTGGGGTGTCGATAACCGCACCGTCAGCCTGCGCGTACCGGGTGGCCCGGCCAACAGCCGGCACATCGAACACCGCATCTGCGGCGCCGATGCCAACCCGTATCTGGCGGCGGCAGCGATTCTGGCCGGCATCCACCGGGGCATCCGCGAAGACCTGGATCCGGGCGAACCGGTCGAAGGCAACGGCTATGCGCAAGCCACGCAGCTGCTGCCGACCGATTGGCTGACGTCGCTGACGGCGCTGGAAAACTCAGTATGGGCGCGGGATGCGTTGGGGCAGGAGTTTCTGGGGGTGTATCTGGCGGTCAAGCGTGCCGAGTATCGGCAGTTCATGGCTGAAGTGGGAGAGCAGGATTGGCGTTGGTATCTGACTGAGGCGTAAACCAGTCGCCATCCGCAGCCCCTCCCTGTGGGAGCGAGCCTGCTCGCGAATGCGGCATGTCAGTCACCAAAAGTGCTGAATGTACCGGCCTCTTCGCGAGCAGGCTCGCTCCCACAAGGAGCGGCGCCAGCTTCACTCCACCCTTTTGCCAGGACATTGTCATGACCCAACGCACCCACTCCTACTACACCGCCACCCTCAACCAGGACACCGACTACCCGACCCTGCAAGACCGGCACCGGGTTGACGTAGTGATCATCGGCGGCGGTTTCACCGGCGTCGCCACGGCCGTCGAGCTGGCGGAAAAAGGCCTGAAAGTGGCCATCGTCGAAAGCCATAAGATCGGCTGGGGTGCCACCGGGCGCAACGGTGGCCAGGTCACCGGCAGCCTGTCGGGCGACGAAGCGATGCGCAAACAGATGCGCCGCACCCTCGGCGATGAGGTCGATGATTTCATCTGGCACCTGCGCTGGCGCGGGCACCAGATCATCCGGCAGCGGGTGGAGAAATACGGCATTGCCTGCGACCTTAAGCACGGCCACCTGCATGCGGCGTACAAGCCCAGCCACATGGACGACTTGCGCAAGGATTACGACGAGGCGGTGCGGCGTGGCATGGGCGATGAGGTCAGCCTGCTCGACCGCAGCCAGGTGCGTGACCTGCTGCAAAGCGATCTCTACCACGGCGCCATCAAGAACACCCGCAACATGCACCTGCACCCGCTGAACCTATGCATCGGTGAAGCACGGGCCGCGGAAAGTCTTGGCGCGCTGATCTTCGAAAACAGCGAAGTGTTGGAGATCATTCACGGCGACACGCCGGGTGTGCGCACCGCCCACGGTCGCATCGACGCCGATCAGGTGCTGCTGGCCGGCGACGTCTACCACACACTGGAACCGGGCCAGCTCAAGGGCAAGATCTTCCCGGCCATGGGCGGCATCGTCACCACCGCGCCACTGGGTGACCTGGCCAGGCAGATCAACCCCGAAGACCTGGCCGTGTACGACTGTCGCTTCGTGCTCGACTACTATCGCCTGACCGCCGACGGCCGCCTGCTGTTCGGTGGTGGCGCCAACTACAGCGGCAAGGATTCACGCGACATCGCCGCCGAACTGCGCCCGTGCATCGAGCAGACGTTCCCGGCGCTCAAAGGCGTGGCCATCGACTACCAGTGGAGCTGCGCGATGGGCATTGTCATCAACCGCATCCCGCAACTGGGCAAGCTGTCGGACAACGTGTGGTATTGCCAGGGCTACTCCGGCCACGGCATCGCCACCACGCACATCATGGGCGAAATCATGGGCCGGGCGATCACCGGGCAACTGCAGCAGTTCGACACCTTCGCCGCCTGCCAGCACATCCGTGTGCCCATGGGCGACCTGCTGGGCAACCCGATGCTGGCGGCGGGCATGTGGTACTACCAGATGCTGGAGCGGTTGCGCTGAGGTCCCACGATGGAATGCGTTTCAACTGTGGGAGCGAGCCTGCTCGCGAAGAGGCCAGCAGCCTCAAGAGGTGTATGGGCAGATACACCGCCTTCGCGAGCAGGCTCGCTCCCACAGGGGGATTGGGGTGACCACAGATATTAAGTCCTCACCCCTCCACCTGCACCACCTCGATCCCCAGCCTGCGGTAATCCTCGACATTGCCCGACGCTACATGCCGCTCGGTGATGAGCGTGTGCAAACGCGAACACGGCGCGACCACGAACGGCTCCACCGCGCCCAACTTGTCCGCCGTGGTGACCGCTATCACGTGGGACGCACTGTCGAGCATCGCCTGTTTCACCGGCACTTCATCAAAGTGCAGGGAGCTGATGCCGACTTGCGGGTGAATGGCACACACCCCGGTGAACAACAGATCGGCCTTGATGCTTTCGAGCAGGCGCTGGGTTTCATGCCCGCTGGCCGACATCGTCGCCGGATTGAGTTGCCCCCCCGCCAGAATCACCTTGATGCCCTTGTATTCGGACAAGGTGATCGCCGTCATCGGCGACGCGGTGACCGCCGTGATGCAAATGTCCGACGGCAGCGACCGCGCGATCTGCAAGGTGGTGGTGCCAGAGTCGAACATCACGATCTGCCCGTTTTCGACCCGGCTGGCCGCCAACTGCGCCAGACGGGTTTTCACTTCATCGGTTTCACTGATGCGGGTGAAGTAGTCCTTTCCAGTATCTTTAGGTCGCGGCAACGCCCCACCGTGCACCCGCTGAACCAGTCCGGCGCCGGCCAGTTCTGACAGGTCGCGGCGAATGGTGTCTTCGGAGACGGCGAAATGCTGGCTCAGCTCGGAAGCCATGACCTTGCCATCGCGTTCGAGGATCAGGAGGATTTTCTGTCGGCGCAGATGCGGCAGTTCAGTGGCTGAGTGGTCGTGCATGGTCTTGCCTGTTTATGCGTGAAATTGCGTGTTTGTGCGAGATTAGCCAAAACACAGGGCAAACACAAACCGGCTAACCCGGCAAAAAATGCCAGATATCAATTCTTTCGATCTTTCAAATCATGAAGGCGAATTTCTTATTTTTTATCGGCCTGTTCAGAATGGCGCCGTCACTCATGTTCCGGATGGATACCTCATGAATCTCAATTTCGCGTTTGCCTGCATGATCGTGGTCTCGTTCACCATTGCACTGGTGCACACCTGATCAGCAGAAACCCAGTACTCTGCATGACCTCCTGACAGCAGAGTCGCCTCAGGCTTTTTGCCCTTGTATCGAACGGCACCCTCCTCACGCCTGAACAACCCGATGCAGCGGTGCCCTGGTGGAGCTTCAGCAAAACCGTGGTCGCCGCCGCTGCGCTGACACGGGTGCGCGACGGTTTGACCATTGTGCAAACCAGTGCTTAAACGAGCGTTAAATCATTCTCAAATAATAACGCTTATCAGTAAGTTACTTACAACTTAACGCACTATTGATTTAAAGCAATACAACCCACTCTTCCTCCAAGCATTCTCCAATTACCGTCGGTCGATAAGGCTCACGCCGTTAAACCCGGGAAAATTTCGTGAACTAGTCTGATTGCAAGTTCGGCGGAGTGAACGCCATGGCATTGGCTGAAGAACAAAAACTGCAGCGGCGCAAGGAAACCCGGCTGTTCCTGTTCCTTGTCGTCTGCCTGTTTCCGTTGCTGTCGGTCGCCATCGTTGGTGGCTACGGTTTCATCATCTGGTTTTTCCAAATGATCTACGGCCCGCCCGGGCCACCCAACTGACCATACTCTGTTGGAGTCAGCGCATGGACGAAGCCCTGCACATCGCCAGCCTGGTTGTGCTTGCCCGACCTGAATTACTGGAAGCCGTTAAAGCCAACTTGCGTCTATTGGACGGCGTGGAACTGCATCAGGAAAGTACCGCCGGAAAACTGGTGGTCGTGCTTGAAACCACCCACGAAAACCAGATCCTGCAACGCATCGAACAGATCAACAATCTGCCGGGCGTACTTAACGCTGCGTTGATCTATCACGAAATCCTCGATTCCGCCGGAGACGTCGAATGAGCATGTCGCGTCGAGCATTCGTCAAGGCCCAGGCCGCGGCCATTGCAGCTTCTGCCGCTGGCCTGCCGATTTTCACCACCGCCAGCAATCTGGTGACCGAAGCGGACATGGTCACCCTGGACTGGAACAAGGCGCCCTGCCGCTTCTGCGGCACCGGTTGCAGCGTGATGGTCGCGACCAGGGACAATCGCGTGGTCGCCACCCATGGCGACGTCAAGGCCGAGGTCAATCGCGGGCTCAATTGTGTGAAGGGCTATTTCCTGTCCAAGATCATGTACGGCGTCGACCGCTTGACCCAGCCGCTGCTGCGCATGAAAAACGGTCAGTTCGACAAGCAGGGCGAGTTCCAGCCGATCAGTTGGGACAAGGCCTTCGACATCATGGAAGCGAAGTTCAAGGAGGCCCTGAAGAGTAAAGGCCCCGAGTCGATCGGCATGTTCGGTTCCGGGCAATGGACGGTGTGGGAAGGCTACGCCGCCAACAAGCTGATGAAGGCCGGCTTTCGCAGCAACAACATCGATCCCAATGCGCGCCACTGCATGGCCTCGGCAGTGATGGGCTTCATGCGCACTTTCGGCATGGATGAGCCGATGGGTTGCTACGACGACATCGAAGCCACCGACGCCTTTGTGCTCTGGGGCTCGAACATGGCCGAGATGCACCCGATCCTCTGGAGTCGTGTCACTGACCGCCGCCTGAGTTACCCGCATGTAAAAGTCGCCGTGTTGTCGACCTTCGAACACCGCAGCTTCGAGCTCGCCGATATTCCCATGGTGTTCAAGCCGCAAACCGATCTGCTGATCCTCAACTACATCGCCAACCACATCATCGAAAGCGGCGCGGTCAACAAAGACTTCATCAGCCAGCACACGCGCTTTGCCCAGGGTGCCGATGACATCGGCTACGGTCTGCGGCCGGATGATCCACGGGAAAAACAGGCGAAGAATGCCGACAAGGCCAATACCTGGACGGACATTTCGTTCGAGCAGTTCGCCGCGTTCGTCAAACCCTACACGCTGGACCGCACGGCCAAGGAGACCGGTGTCCCGGCTGAACGACTCAAAAGCCTCGCCGAGTTGTACGCCGATCCCAAACGCAAGGTCGTGTCGTTCTGGACCATGGGTTTCAACCAGCACACTCGCGGGGTGTGGGCCAACAACCTGATCTACAACATCCACCTGCTCACCGGCAAGATCAGCGAACCGGGCAACAGCCCCTTCTCGTTGACCGGCCAACCCTCGGCTTGTGGCACTGCTCGGGAGGTCGGCACCTTCGCCCATCGCTTGCCCGCCGACCTGGTGGTGACCAACCCGAAACACCGCGCCACCGCGGAGCAGATCTGGAAACTGCCCGCCGGCACGATCCAGGAGAAAGTCGGGTTTCACGCCGTGCAACAGAGCCGCATGCTCAAGGACGGCGTGCTTAACGTCTACTGGACCCAGGCCAGCAACAACATGCACGCAGGTCCCAACATCATGCAGGAAACGCTGCCCGGCTGGCGCAACCCGGAAAACTTCGTGATTGTCTCGGACGTCTACCCCACCGTGTCCGCCCAGGCCGCCGACCTGATCCTGCCCAGCGCCATGTGGGTGGAAAAGGAAGGTGCCTTTGGCAACGCCGAGCGCCGCACACAGTTCTGGCACCAATTGGTGAGTGCACCGGGTGAGGCCAGGTCGGACCTGTGGCAACTGGTGGAGTTTTCCAAACGCTTCAAGATCGATGAAGTCTGGCCCGCCGAGCTGCTGGCCAAGTCGCCGGAATACAAGGGCAAGACCCTGTTCGACGTGCTGTTCAGGAACGGCCAGGTCGACCAGTTTCCGGTCGGGCAAATCGAGGCCGGCTACAAGAACGACGAAGCCAAGGCTTTCGGTTTCTACCTGCAAAAAGGGCTGTTCGAAGAGTACGCCCGCTTCGGCCGTGGCCACGGCCATGACCTGGCTGCCTTCGACCGTTATCACAGCGAACGCGGCCTGCGCTGGCCGGTGGTCGATGGCAAGGAAACCCGCTGGCGTTACCGCGAGGGCTATGACCCTTATGTGGAGACCGGCAGCGGCGTGCAGTTCTACGGCTACCCGGACAAGAAGGCGATCATCTTCGCCCTGCCCTACGAGCCGCCGGCCGAAGCCCCGGATGCCGAGTACCCGTTCTGGCTGAGCACCGGCCGCGTCCTGGAACACTGGCACACTGGCAGCATGACCCAGCGGGTCGAGGAGCTGTACAAAGCCGTGCCGGATGCGCTGGTGTACATGCATCCCGAAGATGCCAAGGCCATGAACGCGCGCCGTGGCAGTGAGGTGAAACTCATCAGCCGCCGCGGCGAAATCCGCGCGCGCATCGAAACCCGAGGCGCAACAAACCTCCGCGAGGTCTGGTATTCGTGCCGTTCTTCGATGCCAACAAGCTGATCAACAAGGTCACGCTCGATGCCACCGACCCGATCTCCAAACAGACCGACTACAAGAAATGCGCCATCCGCATCGAGTTGATCAGCGCGGCCTGAGGAGCACCGTCATGACTTTTCGAATCCTGCCGTTGGTTTTGCTCGCCTTGATGACTGCGGCCATAGCCGCCGAGGTTAATTACCCGTTGGATGCGCCGGGTCCGGATGGACGGCGGCCCGGTGGCACCCTGACCCAGAGCATGCCCGCCCCGCCGATTGCCAACGATGAAAACAAGGACCTCAAGCGCGAACGCAATTACCCCGACCAGCCGCCGACCATCCCCCACAGTATTCGCGGTTATCAGATCGACATGAACGGCAACAAGTGCCTGTCCTGTCACAGCCGGGCCAACAGCGCGCGTACCCAGGCGACGATGATCAGCATCACCCACTACATGGACCGCGACGGTCAGGCGCTGGCGGCCGTTTCACCGCGTCGCTACTTCTGCAACCAGTGCCACGTACCGCAAAAAGAGGTGCTGCCGCTGGTGGGCAACAGCTTCGAGACCATCGACAAAATCCTGCAAGACGATGCCAACGCCGCGCAAAAACCTTGAGGAGGCGCCATGAAAGCACTGTTCGCCCTGCTTAAGGACTACTGGGGCATCCTCTGTCGGCCGAGCGTTTACTTCAGCCTGGGGTTTCTGACACTGGGCGGCTTTATCGCCGGGATCATTTTCTGGGGCGGTTTCAACACCGCGCTGGAATTGACCAATACCGAAAAGTTCTGCGTGTCCTGCCATGAAATGCGCGACAACGTGTTCGTCGAGTTGCAGGACACCATCCACTACACCAACCGTTCTGGTGTGCGCGCCAGTTGCCCGGACTGCCACGTCCCCCATGAGTGGACCCACAAGATCGCACGCAAGATGCAGGCGTCGAAGGAAGTCTGGGGCAAGCTGTTCGGCACCATCGACACCCGCGACAAATTCCTCAACCTGCGCCGTGAACTGGCCGAACATGAATGGGCCAGGCTCAAGGCCAACGATTCGCGCGAATGCCGCAACTGCCACAACTTCGAATTCATGGACTTCACCCGCCAGAGCAAGCGCGCCGCGACCATGCACTCGACGTCACTGGCCAAGGGTGAAGCGACTTGCATCGACTGCCATAAAGGCATAGCGCACAAACTGCCGGACATGAGCGGGGTGAAAGGCTGGTAGGTCACTGGTTGCTTGCGACATGACCCGCGCTGCCAGCCGTCACCAGCGCCTTCAACGACGTATCGAACTGCTGCAGCGCCTTCACTTGCAACTCGGTCTGCTGGTTGATCTGCGCGGCAATCTGCGGCGCGGCTTTGCCATGCACCCACACCGACGGCATTTGCTGTGCCCGCGAGCCTTCGGCCTGGCCGATGTATTGCAGGTTGGCGTCGTAGAACTTGGCCATGAACCGCGCCTCGACCTGGTCGTTGCGCTTGGACACCAGGCGGCTGTAGGTGTCGAGCATCACCACCACATCCGGATGGGCCTGCACCGCCGCATCGAGGCTGTCATAGACCGTCACCGAAGCGAATTCTTTCTGCAACGATCCCATCAACCAATTGATCGCCCGCTGCGGATCGGAGCTGTCGACGAACGCCTGGCTGATCCGCGAATCAAGCTCGGGATTTTTCGCCCCTTTGACCGCCACTGCGTGATAGCTCTCGAGGTATTGCTGCGTGTTGAGCGTGTTTTCGCTGTAAAGCACCGCCACCGTTTTCGCCTGCTGCAAATTGGCGCTGCTGTCGGCGATCGGCAGGAAATGGCAGGACGGATCAGCCGCCACGGCCGGTACGGTGGCGGCAAGGCTGCCGGTCAGCACGGCGACGACGGCCAACAGAGTCGAAATTCTCATCGCGCAGGTTCCTTCAAGGGCGAGATTGCAATGACCCTATCCTCCTCTGATGACAGAAAAACAGAACTTGCGTTTTTTAATGATGGGTATCGATGGAATGAATGATGGCTATGACGCTTTTCCCCTTTGAACCGAACCGCGCTTGATACGTCGCTGTTTCCCGCTTGTTACCTCAACGCCGATGTTGTCACTTCTGCACCGCCGGGCCGGTCAATACAGTAGGGCCTTCGGCGGGTTTTCAGGGCCATGGGGCTGTCGGCCCCGCCCTGCGCCGATCCCCCCATCACGGAAGAGGTGAAATCATGAGTTTCGTCAAAGTGGAAAAAAACCAGAGCAGTGCCCCGTCGGAAACCGACATGAAAAAAGCCATGATCGAGTCGGGTGGCCAGCCGGGCGAGGTGACCGGGAACAATGCCGCCCGCACCCTGACCTACACCGGCACGGTCAATCACACGGTGTATGAGAACAAGCTGATCGACATTGCCAAGGGCAAGCGCACCAGCTGGAACTTCGTCTGGGCCGACGCATCGGCCAAAAGTTCGGCCGCCTGAAGACCACAGTGGGGCGGTCGAACCGCCCCGCTGTTTCACCCTGCAAGGCCCCGCGTTGATACAACCCCGTTACCCGCCTGTAACGCCAAGACACTTAGCCCCCCTGCCCCCTGCGCCTAGAGTGAAGCCCTCAGTGGATCGACAGGGCTGATCGCCCGCGGCCCATTGATTGCCCAACACACCACCAAGGAAGAGGGAAACCATGAGCAAATCAATTGCTGTCAGCCAACAGAGCCAGCAGCTTCACAATGATGTGCAAGAAGCCGTCAAGTCGATCATGGGTGCTACGCAACTGAAAACGTCGGACTATGCCAAGGTGTTGACGTCGACCCTGGCGGCCACGCAAAAAGTCGTCACGATCGAGATCGCCTCAGCGGACCTGACCCTGTTGAAACAGAACAAATACAAGTTGTGCTTTGCCAAGAAAGTGGGGACCGAAGACTACAACGTGGTCTGGCAGTCCTATGACGCCTACCTGAGCAACAACCAGTTCAGCTGGACGCCCCAGTATCAATTGTTCGCCTCCAATGTTTTCAAGGACAACGTGCAAGTCAACGTTTCGACCAACATCGTCAACATTGGCCTGGGACAAACCTCGATACTCGACAGCGCCGGCCTGCTGGGGTCGGCAACCACGGGTGGCCCTTCCGACTCGTTCACCTTCGTGAACAACTACGCGCCCATTCACCCAGGGGTCAATCAATTGTCCACGGGCATTGACGGCAATCAGGTCAGCACGCCCATCTACGTTGCCATTAACCAAGTGGTCACCGGCAATACCGTTCTGACCCCCGTCGAGACCATCCTCGTGTGGTTCGAACAGAACGTGCAGACCAGCACCATGTTCAGCACCTCACGCTCCAAGTCGATCGAAATCGACCTGACCTTCGCTAACGATGCCGCCCGTCTTTACGAAGGCGGTGAATGGAAAACCATATAACCGTCACGCCGGGGCAACCTCGCGGTTGCCCCTCCTATTCGTCAGACGCCCCTCGGGCAAAATACCCCGCCAGCGACAGACATATCGACTCCGCCAGATCCTCCTGGGTCGCAATGCCATACGGCTGATTACGATCAAATTGCGCCGACCAGCGAATCCTGCCCTGCGCCACATCCACCAGCCGCAACGACGCCCGCACCCGGGCCGGTTCCACCCGCACGCTGCCTTCCAGACAATAGCTGTAACGCCCGCCACGCTTGGGGTCCGTTGCCTGCACGCTGCTGCGCGCCACCCGCATCAACACATGATTGCTCCCGGTCTGCGCCTGCTCGAACGACTCGAACAACCGACAGCTCAACTCCTCGCACAATCCCCGGGTGAAGTCATCGCCATCGCGGGTGATGCAGGTAAACGGCTGAATCTGCAGCACAGGGTGGCGAGCGCCAATCCCCTTGGGCCGCAGCCGCTGATACACCAGACGATAACAGCCAGGCGGAATGCTCAAGCGCACCGGGTCTTGCTGGCCATGGGTGGCGTAATGCGCGGCGAGCTTGCGCCGCAACCTTCCAACTTGCACCCGCACCACGGGGTCATCACCGGTGCAATACACCGCCGGATCACGCCGAAACACCGCGATGCCGATGGCGTGCTCGGTCAGAGGCGTACTCGAAGATTGCAGATCGTGCTCGACCAGAAAACGCAGCAGACTGCCCATCCGCCTGGACTTGGCAAACAAGGGGCTGGCCAGCAACGACGCCAGCACCCGCTCCCTCTCTTCACGATCGAGGGGCTCGGGAACTTCAGCCGCACTCGAATCGACCATCCGATTGATCACCATCGCCTGCCTCCGTGCAGGTCGCCGACAGGAATAGATGTCGTACTTCCGTGGATACCCTTGCAACCTGAGCCGGGAACGGGCTCGGGCGCTGCAACGACCAAGCGTAGCAGCCGTGATGAGATCGGGAGGCAATTGCACTGATAGCAACCTGACATCCGACGAACGTTCCATCTGGAGGTCTGCAAAATTCGTAGGAATGATCTCTTTGTGGCGAGGGAGCTTGCTCCCGCTGGGCTGCGAAGCGGCCCCAAACCCAGCTAGCCCATTTCCTAAGACAAATCCGAGTGCCCGGAATTACGGCGGCTATGCCACCGGACGGGAGCAAGCTCCCTCGCCACAATGGGCATTTGGCGTCCTACAGGTCGGTTGCGGCAGCCGGAATCGATGCCTAGAGTTGGCGCGTCGCTGGCATTGGTTGGCGATAGGTTTCGCAGCCTTTAAGATACCCACCCTGTTCCGTCAGGCACGGCCGGCTCCCGGCTGAGCGAGATTTATGGCGGTTATGCACGGGAGACCTTCGGGTCTGCCGGGACATGGTGGTAATCCCCCGGTCTGCGAACCCGTGCATAGCTGCCACCCAATTTTGTTTCGCAGCAAAACGGTGGCGATTCCACTTTTCCAAGGATTCTCACCATGTCAACTCAAAGCCCGCCACGCCGCTTCATCCCCATGAAACAGATCGCCACCGACTACCCCGTCCTCCTCATCGACAACCAGGCCCCCATCCGCGAACTGCACAACTGCGTCAGCGAACGCCTCAACGCCGTCCTCCAGTACCTCAACCTCATGGCCTGCACCAGCCTCCCCGACTACGCCGAAAACGACGTCAACACCGTGACAAACATCAGCCGAATCCTGCTGCAGGATGTGCGCGACATTTTTAGCGTGATTGAGCAGCGAGGGTTTGAGAAAGCTGACACGCAGTGACCTGATGCGAGAATCTAGTAGGAGGCGGTTTCACAACCGCCGTCCTCTCACACCACCGTACATAGCGACACCCCGCCTCTGGCTAACAATACCCCCTGCTGGGTGTGTGTAGAGGACTTTTACCTCCAAGTCACCAGCGAGGCCACCACAGCCAACCTGGTTGCGCTTGTGAGCAACGCGCCATACCTGGCACACCAATAAAAAGCCCCGGTGCGTGCGCGACTGGATTTTTTGCTTTGCAGCTCAGCGCTTAGTGTTGCTCACGCTTCGCGCGGAATTTGATATCCGGCCAGCGCTCTTCCATCAACGCCAGGTTAACGGCGTCGGGGCGAGGTAGGTTAAGTGACCGCCGCCATCCAGTGCCAGGTTTTCCACGGCTTTGTTGGAGAACTCCTCGAGCTTCTTCTCGTCGCTGCATTCGATCCAACGCGCGGAGTACGCGGTGATCAGCTCGTAGGAGCACTCGACCTTGTATTGCTCTTTAAGGCGGCTGGCGACCACATCGAACTGCAGCACACCAACGGCGCCGAGGATGATGTCATTGCTGCGCTCCGGGAAGAGAACCTGCGTCGCGCTATCTTCGGCCAATTGGTGCAGACACCGGCTCAGCTGCTTGGATTTCAGCGGATCCTTCAAGCGTACGCGACGGAATAGTTCCGAAGCGAAGTGCGGGATCCCGGTCAAGCCCAGGGTTTCGCCTTCACTGAGGGTGTCGCCGATCTGGATGGTGCCGTGGTTGCGCAAACCGATGATGTCGTCAAGCAACGTTTACTGTATTCAAATGTCGCAAAGAAAATGAAAGAGCCTTACAAAAAAATGGATCTGTCTGAAAGAATTTTCTGAAAGATCAAACAAAAAGATATGAACCCTTGAAATTTCACACCTCAAAAAATATACATATACCCACAAAATACCAATCTCAAATCACACGCTGTCTTTGAAAAACCGGGGCATTATGAAAAACGCTATATCACCCACAAGAAGTGAAAACTTTTCCGAATGGTATCAACAAGTCATCAGCCAGTCTGAACTAGCGGAAAACTCTCCCGTTAGAGGTTGCATGGTCATTCGTCCTTGGGGCTATGGCATATGGGAGCAGATTCAACGAGAGCTGGATCAAAAATTCAAAAATACAGGCCATTTGAACGCATATTTCCCACTTTTGATCCCATTATCCTTTCTCCAAAAAGAAGCAGACCATGTCGATGGTTTTGCCAAGGAGTGCGCAGTCGTAACCCATCACCGCCTGGAACAGACAGCAAATGGAAAACTCACTCCTGCTGGCGAACTGGAAGAGCCTTTGATCATCAGGCCTACCAGCGAAACGGTGATCGGTGCATCCTTTTCAAGATGGGTTCAGAGTTATCGGGATCTGCCGCTACTCATCAACCAGTGGGCCAACGTCCTGCGCTGGGAAATGCGCCCTAGGATCTTCCTGCGAACCTCAGAATTCCTGTGGCAGGAAGGCCACACTGTTCACAGTTCCAGTGAAGAGGCCTTAGACGAGACGCTTAAAATGCTGGATATCTATGAGCGGTTTACTGTCGAGAACTTGGCCATACCAGTAATCAAGGGCGAAAAGTGCTCTTGGGAGCGTTTTCCGGGCGCCGTCAGCACCTACACCATCGAGGCGATGATGCAGGATGGCAAGGCCTTGCAAGCGGGCACCTCACATTTTCTGGGGCAAAATTTTGCGCAGGCATCCGACATCCGCTTTGTTAACAAGGAGGGGGTAAAAGAGCTGGCCTGGACCACTTCATGGGGCGTTTCCACGCGTTTGATTGGTGCCATGATCATGGCCCATGGCGATGACGACGGACTGGTGATTCCACCGTTGGTTGCACCGACGCAGGTCATCATTGTTCCGATCATACGTAGTGAACAGGATGCCGAAGCCATCCATGCTTACTGCGACAAGTTGCAAAAGCGGATCTCCCAAAAAAAACTGAAGGGGCAAAACCTGCGTGCCAGCGTTGATAAGCGGGACATGAATGGCGGCGAAAAAAAGTGGTATCACATCAAGCGCGGTGTACCTGTTCGGGTCGAAGTCGGGATAAAAGAGCTGGAACAGAACATGATTTCTTATTCCTGCAGAGACAACAGCAAGAACACGTTAGAAGTAGAGATGAATAGCTTTGTTAAAGACCTGCCAAAAACCTTGCAGACTATTCAGACAGGCATACTTGAAAGTGCCAGAAAAAAACTGTCGGACAACACCAAAACAATTACTACACTCGACAATTTTATAAAAGCCTTCCAACGCAAGGACAAACTCAATATATTCGTTCTCGCCCCCTTCATTGATGACGAGAAAGTTGAAAAATCCATCAGCGAATTGGGTGTAACAGTTCGATGCATTCCACTCGCTCAACCCCAGGTTGCAGCCACCTGCTTATTTACAGGTCAGCCCACCAAATCCTGGGCACTGTATGCGAAGTCATATTGATCCTTGATCACCAACAGCCCCGTTTGCCAGGGGCTTTTTTGTTACCGGTTGGATTAGCTTTCCCCCTTCTACATAGAAAATCACACCCCCCACCATCAGCAACACCAACAAGTACAACAAAAAATACAGCGGATTGAAGCCGGCAATAAAAACGTGTCAGATCTATTTTTCACCTTTTACTTCGCAACCCATTGCTAGCCAGACGCCAGCAACTATACCTTGACCGCCCCCAAAGTCTTCAAAAAGTAAACCACCCGTTCAGTCTCTGCGAAGCCCAAGGCCTCATGCATGGCGTGGCTTCCCTGATTATCCAGCAGTGCATCCGAAGCCAGTTCGGTGCAGCCCATTTCTTCTGCCCACCGTTGGACGCCCACCACAAGTTGCCGCGCTATGCCTTGTCCCCGGCTCGCGGGCCGGACGTACAGACCTTCGAGAAAGGCCACGGGTGAGGTGCTGGTACCGTTAACGTAATCCGCTCGAATCGATGCCTCGGCAAACCCTAGAGCGTTGTCGCTCTCATCAGTGAAGATCAGCACCAGATAACGCTCTGGCGCGCTCAGTATGGTTTGTTTGTCACGGTCATTGTCGGGGGCGGAATCAGGCCACAGCGCAACTCGCAGGGGTAGCCAACCGTTATGGTCGAGTAATGTGCAGCGTTTGATCATTGAGGAAACACCCTGAGCCAAGGCCAGCGAGCCTGATAACTCTTCGCTTTCTGCTCGAACAGGTCCGGCTGCGGATTTTTCGGGTTGATCCGCAGTATCCCTTGCTCCGTGTCAGCCAGGCCGTTCGGTGCATAGACCTCGCCCGTTTCAACGTCCAATCCGATACAGGTACCCGCCACGAGGTAACGATCAATCCCGTCTTTAGCTGACTGAAGCTCAGGATAGGGTTTGCCAAAACGCTGACCGTACCAAAGGTGAACGCGGGCCTGATTCTTGATTTCAATGTTGACCTCAAGGTCCTGGAACAGGCGCCGGGCCGAGTGGATGACCTCATTCTCGGCCTCCCAGGACAGGTCCGCATCGAAGTAGAAGACGTCGTAGTCCTTGATTCCCCAGTCCGTGGGTCGCTGCGACTGATGATTCCACACAGCCTGGAACAGGCAGCCTGCGGTGAGCATGCATTGATTCAGACCGAGCGCAGGTAAGCGCGAGGTGATTTGAGCATTGACTGGATTGGTCATCGCGATGCTGACCAGTGTTTCGGCTGTCAGTGTCATTTCCATTCCCTGGTGATAAAAAAGACGCCGCCAGTTTAACCCGCCCTACCCGTTGCCTGACCACACCGGAAAACGCTTTCGGCCTCGCACAATGACTTCATTTCGGGCATAAAAAAACCGCATCACTGCGGTTTTTTCAATTGCCTGCGCTTGCTTAATGGGATTTATTCGAGCCAGCGTTGCTCAACCCTTTCGCATTGTGGTCACCCGGCGTCGAGGCCGAAATGGCCCGGGCTTTGCTGATGCCACGGGTATCTTTGGAATGAGCGATGCCGGAAGTCGTGGTGCCATGCCCATTATCATCGTTGCGCTCACTGCCATAGTGATTGCCGCTGGTGCCATGATTACGCGTGGCCTTGCCCGCATGGTCGCTGGCCAGTCCTTTGCCGTGACCATTGCTGGTGGACTTGCCGGCGTGATCCGAGCCGCTGCGGCCGCCGCCAACGCCTGCGCCATGGCCACCACCGTTACCGCCACCGTGGCCACCGCCATTGCCACCGCCGTGACCGCCACCACCACCACCACCACCACCACCACCACCACCACCACCACCACCACCACCACCTTCTTTGGCGTGTGCGGAGCTGATGATGGAAAGGTCAGCAGGCAATAACGGGGCGGCTGCGAGCATCATGGCGCAGGACAGGACAGCGGCGAGACTCTTGTTGTTTAAAAGCATGATTGCTTCCGTAGGGTTGATTTCGCGTGTCGTATGACGCGTTAAAACCCAGACAGTTCAAGTCCCGGCGACGGGCGGAAATGCCTAATCAAAAGCGCCGTTGAGCACTTCATAGATAAGCCCGGTCGCCAGTGCGACCAGAATCAAATCCGTGCCCACTTGCTGCCATTCGTACCCGTCGTAATGCGGCAGTCTGCCGATCAACCGGCCATCGAGCTTTTTCGCAATTCCCGGCGGCAGCGGCTTGCCTCGGGCGAGGTTCTTTTGAATACCGGGAGGCAAGGCAGGACCGGGACTCCAGTAGTCGCGATAATCGCCGACAATCCCGAGCACGCTTGCGTGATTGATACTGGGACCATTATCCCAATCGCCGCCCCCGGACTTTTTGCCTTTGCTTCCATGGTCCTGGGCACTGTGCGGGTTTCCCTTGGCGTTTCCCTGGCCTTTTCCATTGCCGGGATCAGCCAAAGCGGTTACGGAGCCGCAAACCAACGCAAGGCATGTAACAGCTGCAATCAACGAGCGGGATCTGGACATGAGTCGTTCCTTCATGGCGGGAGGTTTCCTGTGAAATTTAGACGCCATTGATGAGCGTAGTTCAGAGCAAAAAAAATCCGACGCTTGAATGTGCGTCGGATTTTTTGTATCGCAGGGTGAAAGCAGTTTCAACACGCCAGCCAATCAGGCCTCGCCACCCTCAGAAGTTCGCCGGGGTGTTCGCGCTGATGATCTCCGCCTCATCCTGCCCGATGTTGCGAAACCGATGCGGCAAGGTCGTCGGAAAGTAATAGCCATCACCGGCATTGAGCACACTGATCTGCCCATCCACAGTCAACTCAACCGTGCCCCGCGTCACCAGCCCGCACTCCTCGCCTTCGGAGTGCACGATCGGCTCTTCCCCGGAACTGGCACCCGGTGCGTACTGCTCGCGCAGCAGGCGCATCTGCCGGCTCGGGACGGAGGCGCCGATCAGTAGCAGGCGCAGGCCGTGGCGGCCGAGGTCGGGTTGTTCATTGGCGCGGAAGACGTATTGGTGTTCGCGCGGGGGTTGGTCGAAGGTGAAGAAGTCCGCCAGGGACATGGGGATGCCTTCGAGCAGTTTTTTCAGGGAACTGACCGAGGGGCTGACGCGGTTCTGTTCGATCAGCGAGATGGTGGCATTGGTGACGCCGCTACGGCGGGCCAGCTCGCGCTGGGACAGTTTGTAGCTTTCGCGTACTAATTTGAGTCGTGAGCCCGTATCCATGACAGCCTTATGTGCCAACCCGCAGGAGCGAGTTTGCTCGCGATTTCGATCTGAACTACAGCGTCGGCTGAACCAACGCTATCGCGAGCAAGCTTCGCTCCTACAGTGATAATGGAAGGGTGGAGAGCAGGCGCGGATCACGCCGTATTCCGGTCCCGGAAACGTGAAAGGCGGCTATTAAATCACGTTTGTTGGTGTTGCTCAGCAGGTTCGATAAACGGCTGAATAAAAAGGCCGCCGGTCCTGATGTTACACAAACTGTGGGAGCGAGCCTGCTCGCGAAAGCGGTGTATCAGGCGACATCAGGGTTGGCTGATATGGCCTTCGCGAGCAGGCTCGCTCCCACAGGGGTCGCGGTGATAGCTTAGATACCGAAACGGTCGCGCAGCGAGTAGTACACGGCGCCCATGGCGGTGAGCGGCGCGGAGAATGTGCGCCCGCCGATCATTGGCATGTGCGGCAGCGAGGCGAAGGCGTCGAAGCGCTCGGCGTCGCCGCGGATCATTTCCGAGATCAGTTTGCCCGCCAGGTGTGAACAGGTGACACCGTGGCCGCTGTAGCCCTGCATGTAGTAGGCGTTTTTCTCGATACGGCCGAATTGCGGCATGCGCGACATGGTCAGCAGGAAGTTGCCGGTCCAGCGGTAGTCGATCTTCACGTCCTTCAATTGCGGGAAGGTCTTGAGGATTTTCGGACGGATCAACTGCTCGATATCGTCCGGCTCGCGGGCGCCGTAGACCACGCCGCCACCGTAGAGCAAGCGGTTGTCGGCGGTCAGGCGGAAGTAGTCGAGCAGGTAGTTGCAGTCTTCGACGCAATAGTTGTTGGTGATCAGGCTCTTGGCCTGTTTTTCCGACAACGGCTCGGTGACGACGATCTGCGATCCGCAAGGCATGCTCTTGCTGGTCACACGATTGTCCAGGCCCTGCGGCAGGTAGGCGTTACCGGCGATCAACAGGTACTTGGCCCGTACCACGCCCTTGGCGGTGCGCACGGTGATCGGTTCGCCGTAGGTGATTTCCACCGCCGCCGATTGTTCGAAAATCTTGCCACCCAGGCCGATGATCGCCGAGGCTTCGCCGAGGGCCAGGTTCAGCGGGTGAATGTGCCCGCCCTGCATGTCCAGCAGGCCGCCGACATAGTTGTCGCAACCCACTTCGCGCTTGATATCCGACTCACTGAGCAGGGTCAGGTTCTTGTTGCCATAGCGCTCCCAGCTCTTCTTCTGCTCGGCCAGGCCCTTGAACTGTTTCTTGTTCAGCGCGGCAAAGATGCCGCCCGGACGGTAGTCGCACTGGATGTCATAGTGCTGTATGCGCTGACGAATGATGTCGGCGCCTTCGAAAATCATGCTGCCGAGCACTTCAGCGGTCTTGTCGCCATAGCGCTCTTCGATGACATCGACGTCGCGGCTGTAGGAGTTGACCAGTTGACCGCCGTTGCGACCACTGGCGCCGAAGCCGACTTTTGCCGCTTCGAGTACGGTGACGCTGTAGCCCGCCTCGGCGAGGAACAGCGCCGAGGACAGGCCGGTGTAGCCGGCGCCGATCACACAGACGTCGCATTCCACCCGCTCTTCAAGTACCGGAAAGTCACCGGTGAAGTTGCGGGTGGCGGCGTAGTAGCTGTTTACATGTTTCATAAGATTCTCCGATGGCCGCCGGCACAACCGGCGGCCGCCGCTTTTATTGTTATTTAGAGCTTGATCCAGGTCGCTTTGAGTTCGGTGTACTTGTCGAACGCATGCAGCGATTTGTCCCGGCCATTGCCTGACTGCTTGAACCCGCCGAACGGCGCGGTCATGTCGCCGCCGTCGTACTGGTTGACCCAGACGCTGCCGGCGCGCAAGCCACGGGCGAAGGTGTGGGCCTTGCTCAGATTGCTGGTCCACACGCCTGCCGCCAGACCGAAGATGCTGTCGTTGGCGATCGCCAGGGCTTCTTCAGCCGTGTCGAAGGTAATCAGCGACAGTACCGGGCCGAAGATTTCTTCACGGGCAATGGTCATGGCGTTGGTCACGCCGTCGAAAATCGCTGGCTCGACGTACAGGCCACCGGTGTCTTCGAGGGCGCGTTGGCCACCGGCAATCAGCTCGGCGCCCTGCTCTTTGCCGATGTCGATGTAACGCAGCACGTTGTCCAGCTGTCGCTGATCGACGACCGCGCCAACGGTGGTCGCTGGATCAAGCGCATGCCCCGGTTTCCACGCTTGCAGGGCTTCCACCAGCATCGGGATGAACTGGTCACGGATCGAACGCTCCACCAGCAGGCGCGAGCCGGCCGTGCAGACTTCGCCCTGGTTGAAGGCGATGCCGCTGGCCGCGGCCTGGGCCGCCACGCGCAGGTCCGGTGCGTCGGCGAACACCACGTGAGGGCTCTTGCCACCGGCTTCCAGCCAGACGCGTTTCATGTTGCTTTGTCCGGCGTAGATCATCAGTTGCTTGGCAATCGCCGTCGAGCCGGTGAACGCCAGCACGTCGACATCCATGTGCAGCGCCAGGGCCTTGCCGACGGTATGACCGTAGCCTGGCAACACGTTGAACACGCCCTTTGGAATACCGGCATCCAAAGCCAGCTGCGCGATGCGGATCGCAGTCAGTGGCGATTTTTCCGAAGGCTTGAGGATGAACGAGTTACCCGCCGCCAGTGCCGGAGCGAATTTCCAGCTGGCCATGATCAGCGGGAAGTTCCACGGCACGATGGCCGCGACCACGCCGGCCGGCTCACGGGTGACCAGACCCAGCTGATCACGGGGTGTGGCAGCGACTTCGTCGTAAATCTTGTCGATGGCTTCGGCGGTCCAGCGGATCGCGTTGGCGGTCGCCGGGATGTCGACGTTCATCGAGTCGCTGATGGGTTTACCCATGTCCAGGGTTTCCAGCAGCGCCAGTTCTTCCCGGTTAGCCAGGATCAGATCGGCGAAGCGGATCAGGATGCGTTTGCGTTCGACCGGGGCGAGGTTGGCCCAGATGCCGGACTCGAAGGTACGGCGTGCAACGGCGACCGCCGCGTTGGCATCGGCTTCGTCGGTGCTGGCGACGTTCGCCAGGAAACGGCCGTCCACGGGGCTGATGCATTCGAACGTGGCACCGCTGGCGGCCGGGCAGTATTGACCGTCGATGAAGGCACGGCTTTCGATGTTGAGGGACTGGAAGCGTTGCTCCCAGTCGCTGCGAGTGATTGTCATGGTTGTGACTCGACGCAGGGGAATAAGTGGTCGCATTCCCATAGGGTTTTTGTGTCGGGCACCGAACTGTGGGAGCGAGCCTGCTCGCGAAGGCGGAGTGTCAGGCGACATCAATGTTGAATGTGCCGCCCTCTTCGCGAGCAGGCTCGCTCCCACAGTTGATCGGTGTTGTTCGTCCTAAACGGTGTGCAAGTACCAGTTGTACTCAAGGTCCGAGATGGAGTTTTCGAACTCGGCCAGTTCGCTTTCCTTGCACGCCACGAACACGTCGATGTACATCGGGTCGATGTACTTGGCCATGACTTCGCTGTCGTCCAGCTCGCGCAGTGCGTCACGCAGGTTGTTCGGCAGGCTTTGTTCGTTCTGCTCGTAGCTGTTGCCTTCCACCGGCGCGCCGGGTTCGATCTGGTTGGTCAGGCCGTGGTGCACACCGGCCAGGACCGAGGCCATCAGCAGGTATGGGTTGGCGTCGGCGCCGGCTACACGGTGCTCGATGCGCACGGCGTCCTTTGAGCCGGTCGGTACACGTACCGCCACGGTACGGTTGTCGATGCCCCAGCTCGGCGAGTTCGGCACGTAGAACTGTGCGCCGAAACGGCGGTAGGAGTTGACGTTCGGGCAGAGGAACGCCATCTGCGCCGGCAGGGTCTCGAGCACACCGCCGATCGCGTGTCGCAGCGCGGCGTTCTGCTCGGGATCCTCGCTGGCAAAGATGTTGTTGCCTTCCTTGTCGAGAATCGAAATGTGCACGTGCAGACCGTTGCCCGCCTGGCCTGGATACGGCTTGGCCATGAAGGTGGTGTCCATCTCGTGGTCGTAGGCGATGTTCTTCACCAGACGCTTGAGCAGCACCGCGTAGTCGCAGGCCTTTATAGGATCGGCCACGTGGTGCAGGTTGACTTCGAACTGCGCCGGAGCGCTTTCCTTGACGATGGCGTCAGCCGGGATGCCCTGCTCTTTCGCGCCTTCGAGGATGTCTTGCAGGCAGTCGACGTATTCGTCGAGGTCGTCGATCAGGTAGACCTGGGTGGACATCGGACGCTTGCCCGACACCGGCGAACGTGGCGATTGCGGACGACCGTTCACGTTGTCCTGGTCGATCAGGTAGAACTCCAGTTCGAACGCGGCGCAGATGGTCAGGCCCAGGTCGTCGAATTTGCGCACGACATTGGCCAGCACTTCGCGCGGATCGGCGAAGAACGGCTCACCTTCCAGTTCGTGCATGGTCATCAGCAGTTGTGCGGTCGGGCGCTTCTGCCAGGGCTCGATGCTCAGGGTGCCGGGGATCGGGTAGCAGATCCGGTCGGAGTCGCCGATGTCCAGGCCCAGGCCGGTGCTTTCCACCGTGGAGCCGTTGATGTCCAGCGCAAACAGAGACGCCGGCAGGTTGATGCCTTTCTCGTAAACCTTATGGAGACTGGTGCGTTCGATGCGCTTGCCGCGCACCACACCGTTCATATCCGCAATCAGAAGGTCGACGTACAAAACCTCAGGATATTTCTTAAGGAATGCGTTTGCTTCGTTGAGTTGAACGGTACGCAGAGGGACCGACATGATGCACCTATTAGCTGTTAATTATTATGTTCACCGCCCTTTCACGCAGCCAGTCAATCCGAAAGGCAAAGTGAAGTCAATAGCGAACACTCAGCCTTTCAGCGTTTATTTTCGGGCCTCTCAGGAGGACGAGAGTGCCAAATCAGTCGCCAGACACCCGTAAATCCTGAAGATCGGATGTGCGGCGTTTAGAATTTTTTACATGAGAGTTGTTAATTAAAATCAACAAGGCTAAGCTCCGGAAAAGCTCGTTCAAGTGTGAAACTTCGAGGTGATAAAAATGGCATTCAAGCCATTGATCGGCGTTACTGCGTGCGTCAAACAGATTGGCCTGCACCCCTACCATGTCAGCGGCGACAAGTATTTGCGTGCTGTCAGCGTTGCGGCGCTGGGGCTGCCCGTCGTCATTCCTTCCCTGGCTGAACTGACCGAAATCGATGACCTGCTGCCGCAGCTCGACGGTCTATTGCTGACCGGCTCGCCATCGAACGTGGAACCCTTCCACTATCAAGGCCCCGACAGCGCCCCCGGCACTGAACACGATCCCCAGCGGGATCGCACCACCCTTCCCCTGATTCGCGCGGCCATTGCCGCCGGCGTGCCGGTACTCGGCATCTGTCGTGGCTTTCAGGAGATGAACGTGGCGTTCGGTGGCAGCCTGCATCAGAAAGTCCATGAACTGCCCGGTTTCCTCGATCACCGCGAAGCCAACCATCCGGACCTGGCGGTGCAATACGCACCGGCCCATGCGGTCACGGTGCAACCGGGTGGTGTGTTCGAAGCCCTGGATCTGCCCCCGGTGTTCCAGGTCAATTCGATTCACAGCCAGGGCATCGACCGACTCGCCCCAGGCTTGCGCGCCGAGGCCATCGCGCCCGATGGCTTGATCGAGGCGGTGTCGGTGCAGAACAGCAAGGCCTTTGCCCTCGGCGTGCAATGGCACCCGGAATGGCAGGTGCTGGACAACCCGCCCTACCTGAGCATTTTCCAGGCGTTCGGCCAAGCGTGCCGGCAACGGGCGGCGCTGCGTCACTCGCGCTGACGTAAAACCCGAAAAACAATTTTCTGCCCCCGCGGGACAGCCGGGCGTGCCTTTGCGCGTCCGTCGCTGGCGATAACAACACACTGCAATAACAACAAGTACCGCAGCCAGGAAGGCGGCACCGGATAAACCCGAGTGGTTTGGGTAAGGGAGTCAAACGCAATCCCCCTGTGGGAGCGAGCCTGCTCGCGAATGCAATGTGTCATGCGACATCAATGTTGACTGATCCACCGCTTTCGCGAGCAGGCTCGCTCCCACAGGGGATCGCCGCTGGACTCACTGGCACCGTAAGACTCGGGTTTGCAATCAACTATTAAGTCAGGCCGCGTTGGCCCGACGACTGAAACCTGTTGGGAGTTTCACATGGCAAACGCCTCCAGCATCTACAGGAAGGCCCTTGAAGGTCACCAGGCACCGAAAAAGGTGTTGGTGAAAGTCGATCGCGTCACCAAGAAATTCGACGAAACCACCGCTGTGGACGATGTGTCCCTGGAAATCCATCAAGGCGAAATCTTTGCCCTGCTCGGTGGTTCCGGTTCAGGCAAATCGACGCTGCTGCGCATGCTCGCCGGCTTCGAGCGCCCGACCGAAGGCCGGATTTTGCTCGATGGCGTCGACATCACCGACATGCCGCCGTACGAACGGCCGATCAACATGATGTTCCAGTCCTATGCCCTGTTCCCGCACATGACCGTGGCGCAGAACATCGCCTTCGGCCTCAAGCAGGACAAGCTGCCCGCCGCTGAAATCGATGCCCGCGTACAAGAGATGCTGCGCCTGGTGCACATGACCCAGTACGCCAAGCGCAAACCCCATCAGTTGTCCGGCGGCCAGCGCCAGCGCGTGGCCCTGGCCCGCTCCCTGGCCAAGCGGCCGAAGTTGCTGCTGCTCGACGAACCCATGGGTGCGCTGGATAAAAAGCTGCGCTCGCAGATGCAGCTGGAACTGGTGGAGATCATCGAGCGCGTCGGCGTGACCTGCGTGATGGTGACCCACGATCAGGAAGAGGCCATGACCATGGCCCAGCGCATCGCGATCATGCACCTGGGCTGGATCGCCCAGATCGGCAGCCCGGTCGACATTTACGAAGCACCGGTCAGCCGCATGGTCTGCGAGTTCATCGGTAACGTGAACGCCTTCGACGGCACCGTTGTCGAGGATCTGGAAGGCCACGCGATCATTCACAGCCCGGATCTGGAACAGAAAATCTACGTCGGCCACGGCGTCAGCACCTCGGTGCAGGACAAGTCGATCACCTACGCCATCCGCCCGGAAAAACTGCTGGTCAGCATCACCAAACCGGACACCCGTTACAACTGGTCCAGCGGCAAGGTGCATGACATCGCCTACCTCGGCGGCCACTCGGTGTTCTACGTCGAACTGCCTGGCGGCAAGGTCGTGCAGTCGTTCATGGCCAACGCCGAACGCCGTGGGGCGCGTCCGACCTGGGACGATCAGGTCTACGTGTGGTGGGAAGACGACAGCGGCGTGGTACTGCGCGCATGAGAACCTTCAATCAGCAATTCCTGCGCCTGGTGCCCAGCGGTCGCAAGCTCGTCATCGGCATTCCGTTCCTGTGGCTGTGCCTGTTCTTCATGCTGCCGTTCTTCCTGGTGATGAAGATCAGCTTCTCGGAAGCAGCCCTGGCCATTCCACCCTACTCGGAGATCTACACCTACGCCGAGCAGAAATTCAATCTGCTGCTCAACATCGGCAACTACACGCTGCTGGGCGAAGATGAGCTGTACCTCTCGGCTTACCTCGGTTCGTTGAAGGTCGCGCTGTTCAGTACGTTGATGTGCCTGGTGATCGGTTTTCCGATGGCCTATGCCATTACCAAGGCGAGCAAGGAAGCGCAAAACGTCTTGATGCTGCTGATCATGATGCCGACCTGGACCGCGATCCTGATCCGCGTTTATGCGTGGATGGGCATCCTCAGCAACAACGGTCTGCTCAACGGCTTTTTGATGTGGACCGGGCTGACCGACCACCCGATCGAGATCCTCAACACCAACACCGCCGTCTATATCGGCGTTGTGTACGCGTATCTGCCGTTCATGATCCTGCCGCTGTACGCCAACCTGGTGAAGCACGATCAGAGCCTGCTGGAAGCCGCATCCGATCTGGGTTCGAGCACCTTCAACAGCTTCTGGAAAATCACCGTGCCGCTGGCCAGGAACGGCATCATCGCCGGTTGCATGCTGGTGTTCATTCCAGTGGTCGGCGAGTTCGTGATTCCGGAACTGCTGGGCGGCCCGGAGACCCTGATGATCGGTCGCGTGCTGTGGCAAGAGTTCTTCAATAACCGCGACTGGCCGGTGGCGTCCGCGCTGGCGGTGGTGATGCTGTTGATCCTGATTGTGCCGATTCTGCTGTTCAACCGCAGCCAGGCCAAAGAGATGGAGGCACGGGGATGAAACGTTTCGGGTTTTCAAAATTGATGTTGGTGTTCGGCCTGTCGTTCATCTACTTGCCAATGCTGATCCTGGTGATTTACTCGTTCAACGCCTCGAAGCTGGTGACGGTGTGGGGTGGCTGGTCGTTCAAGTGGTACGCCGGCCTGCTCGACAACTCGCAACTGATGGGTTCGGTGGGGCGCTCGCTGGAAATCGCCTGCTATACCGCGATTGCAGCCGTGGCGCTGGGGACACTGGCCGCGTTCGTGCTGACCCGGGTGACACGCTTCAAGGGCCGCACGCTGTTCGGTGGCCTGGTCACCGCACCGTTGGTGATGCCGGAGGTGATCACCGGTCTGTCGCTGTTGCTGCTGTTCGTAGCCATGGCGCAACTGATCGGCTGGCCGATGGAACGCGGCATCGTGACGATCTGGATCGCCCACACCACGTTTTGTGCCGCTTACGTCGCGGTGGTAGTCTCCGCCCGCCTTCGCGAGCTGGACCTGTCCATCGAAGAAGCGGCCATGGACCTCGGGGCCAAGCCGTTCAAAGTGTTTTTCCTGATCACCATCCCGATGATCGCGCCGTCACTGGCGGCCGGCGGCATGATGTCGTTTGCCCTGTCGCTGGATGACCTGGTACTGGCGAGCTTCGTCTCCGGCCCGGGTTCCACCACCCTGCCGATGGAAGTGTTCTCGGCGGTGCGCCTCGGCGTGAAGCCGGAGATCAATGCCGTGGCCAGTTTGATCCTGCTGGCGGTATCGATGGTGACCTTCATGGTCTGGTACTTCAGCCGCCGTGCCGAAGCCAGCCGCAAACGAGCGATTCAGGAAGCGATGGATCAGACCGCCAGCGAGTCCTGGCAACAACCGCAACGGGCCGCTGCAACCGCCTGATGGCTTGAGCTTTTGTGGCGAGGGAGCTTGCTCCCGCTGGGCTGCGAAGCGGCCCCAATAACTTGTGAGTGCTGCGCACTCAAGCGGGAGCAAGCTCCCTCGCCACAGGTTTTATGTTGACTGCATTTTGTGTGATTTGAATAAGAAATGAATGGAGTTGTACCGATGAAAATGTTTGGCAGGACTCTGCTGACACTGTCCTTATTGGGCGCGATGGTTACGGGCGCCCAGGCCAATGACAAGGTTCTGCGCGTCTACAACTGGTCGGATTACATTGCCCCGGACACCGTCAAGAAGTTCGAAGACGAGACCGGGATCCAGGTGACCTACGATGTGTTCGACAGTAACGAAACCCTTGAGGCACGCCTGCTGGCGGGCAAATCCGGCTACGACATCGTCGTGCCGTCCAACAGTTTCCTGGCCAAGCAGGTCAAGGCCGGCGTCTATCAGGAACTGGACAAATCCAAGCTGCCGAACTGGAAAAACCTCAACCCGGTGCTGCTGAAAAACGCCTCTGCCAGCGACCCGGATAACGCCCATGCGTTCCCGTACATGTGGGGCTCGATCGGCATCGGTTTCAATCCGGACAAGGTCAAGGAAGTCCTCGGCGCCAACGCCCCGACCAACTCCTGGGATTTGCTGTTCAAACCGGAAAACGCGGAGAAACTGAAAGCCTGCGGCATCAGCTTCCTCGATTCACCGACCGAGATGCTCCCGGCCGCCCTGCACTACCTGGGCTACCCGGTGAACGATCAGGACAAGCAACACATCGCCGAAGCCGAAGCGCTGTTCATGAAGATTCGCCCGTCGGTGGCGTACTTCCATTCATCGAAATACATCTCCGACCTGGCCAACGGCAACATCTGCGTAGCCGTCGGTTACTCCGGCGACGTGCTGCAGGCCAAGGCCCGCGCCCAGGAAGCCGGGGACAAGGTGAAGATCGACTACAGCATCCCGAAAGAAGGCGCCGGCAGTTTCTACGACATGGTCGCCATCCCCCGCGATGCCGCCAACGTCGAGAACGCCCACCTGTTCATGAACTTCCTGATGCGTGCGGACATCATCGCCGAGATCACCAACAACATCGGCTACAGCAACGCCAATGCGGCGGCCACGCCGTTGGTGGATGAAGCGATTCGCAATGATCCAGGCTCGTATCCGTCGCAGGATGTGATGGCGACCTTGTATGCCATCCCTGACATGCCGATTGGTGTGCAACGGGTGATGACCCGGGGTTGGACCAAGGTGAAGCTCGGTAAGTAATTCACTCAGAACAATTGTTGAATCTGATGCCGCCTTCGCGAGCAGGCTCGCTCCCACATTTGGAATGCATTCCCCC
>NZ_JBSVWS010000056.1:0-29914 GCF_054071155.1 Pseudomonas sp. SDO5532_S415
ACATCAATGTGGCTGACAGTCCATCGCCAGCAGGCTGGCTCCCACAGGGGGCATTCAACATCTGTGAAATAAGCTGTGCAGCGAACAGTTCGAGACGTTCGCGGGTATCGCCCGTAGTGCGCCAGAGCTCTTCACTGATCGACATTAATGCATCGGGACGAGGTCCGCTCCACGGATCGGCCAACGCGCAATCGAGCGGATCGAACCCCAGCCCGAAGGCCTTGGCCAACGCCCGCAGCAGACTCGACTGCGCCCCGCGCCCATCGCCCCGGGGAATACGCAGCAGCGCAAGCAAGGTGTCAATGCGCAGACGCCCGGCCGGTGATTCGCCGAACACGTGCAAACCATCGCGGATCTGCGACTCTTTCAAGTCGCACAGGTAAGTGTCCAGGCGCGGCAGCCAGATCGCCGCATCGGCGTCGCTGTCCAGCTGCTCTTCAAGCTGCAGTTCGCGGTCGATGTGGGTCTCGCGCACCAATTGCAGGATGTCCCGTTGCAACTCCCGGGCGCGGCGCGGATCGAGCAGTTGCGCTTCGTAATACTCGTCGGCCAGCAGCTCCAGGTTGCGCAGCGGTCCATAGGTTTCGGCGCGGGTCAGGGGCGGCATCAAGTGATCGATGATCACCGCCTGGGTGCGGCGCTTGGCCTGGGCGCCCTCGCCCGGATCGTTGACGATGAACGGATAGATGTTCGGTAACGGCCCGAGCAGTGCGTCCGGCCAGCAATTCTCCGACAGCCCGACGCCCTTGCCCGGCAACCATTCGAGGTTGCCGTGCTTGCCGACGTGGATCACGCCGTGGGCGCCATAGGTATTGCGCAGCCAGAAATAGAACGCCAGATAGCCGTGGGGCGGCACCAGGTCCGGGTCGTGATACACCGCACTCGGATCGACCTGATAACCCCGCGCCGGCTGAATGCCGACGAAGGTCAGGCCGAAACGCAACCCGGCGATCATCATTCGACCGCCTCGGCACATCGGATCGTTTTCCGGCGATCCCCAACGCTCTTGTACCGCCGCGCGATTGGTTTCGGGCAGTGCGTTGAACATTGTCAGGTATTCGTCCATGGCCAGACTTTGCTGGCACGGGCGTTGGTCGATTGTTTCCAGATCGTTGCTGACGCCGCCGAGCAATTGCTGGATCAGCGCAGTACCACTGCCCGGCAATTCGGCCGGCAGCGGATAACCTTCTTTATGAAGCGCTCGCAGGATGTTCAGCGCCGCAGCCGGAGTATCGAGCCCCACACCATTGCCGATGCGACCATCACGGGTCGGGTAATTGGCGAGGATCAGCGCAACCCGCTTTTCAGAATTGCGCAGGCGCGCCAGATCGATCCAGCGCCGCGCCAGTTCGGCGACGAAGTCCATGCGCTCAGGTTGTGGCCGGTAGCAGACCACGTCGGACTGACTGCGCTCACTGCGCCAGGCCAGATCCTTGAAACTGATCGGTCGGCTGATGATGCGTCCGTCCAGTTCCGGCAGCGCGATGTGCATCGCCAGATCCCGGGGTCCGAGGCCCTGCTCGCTGGCGCGCCAGCCCGGCTCGTTGTCCTGGGCACAAATCGCCTGAATCACCGGGATGTTGCGGCGAAACGGCCGCAAGTGCGGCGCTTCGGGGCTCGATTGCGCGAACCCAGTGGTGTTGAGAATCACCCCCGCCTCGACTTCATCCAGCCAGTCCTCGACCACCGTCAGGCAACCGGGTTCTTTCAAACTGGCCAGCGCAACCGGCAACGGGTTCAACCCCGCCGCCTGCAAACGCTGGCAGAAAACATCGATGAAAGCGGTGTTCGCCGCTTGCAGGTGCGAGCGATAAAACAGTACCGCCGCCACGGGCTGATCGGCCTGCCAGTCAGCTTGCCAATCCTGCAGCGTCGCGGGGCTTTTTTGCGGGTGGTAAATCGCCGTGCGCGGCAGGGTTTGCGGCTCGGACCATGGGTAATCACGACCCAGCCAGCGACTGGCCAGGCAGCGAAACAAGTCCAGGGCATTGCCCATGCCACCCTGACGCAGGAAGTGCCAGAGCCGGTCGCGGTCCTCAGGGATCACGGTGCTCAGGTCGCTGAGTTCCGGGTCCGGGCGATCATCGCCCGGGACCAGAATCAGTTGCACACCACGTTGCGACAACTCCACCAGACGCTCGATACCGTAACGCCAATAGGCTATGCCGCCATGCAGCGATATCAGAATGACTTTGGCGTGGCGCAGCACTTCATCGACGTACAGATCGACCGAGGCGTGATTCTGTACCTGCATCGGATTGGCCAGGCGCACGCTCGGGTAGTCGTCGGGCAACTGCTGCGCTGCCTCGGCGAGCAGCGCCAGGCTGGAGTCGCCGCTGCACAGGATCACCAGCTCGGCGGGGGTTTGTCCAAGGTCGGCAATGTTGTCATCCGACACAAATCCGCCGGGCTGGGTCCTGAGCAGGTGCATGGCTTACACGCTGAGCGCGGCGCGCAGTTGCGCTTCGAGCAAGGCAGCGTCCAGTTCCTGGCCGATCAGCACCAGCCGGGTGATACGCGTTTCTTCAGCGCCCCACTGCCGGTCGAAGTGCTTGTCGAAACGGGTGCCCACGCCCTGGATCAGCAGGCGCATCGGTTTGTTCGGGATCGCGGCGAAGCCCTTGACCCGCAGGATGCCGTGCTGGACCACCAGTTGGGTCAGCGCATCCAGCAGCAGGCTTTCGTCAGCCTGTGGCAACTCGATGGAAATGGAATCGAAAGCATCGTGATCATGATCGTCTTCTTCGCCTTCATGATGGTGGTCGTGATGGCTGTGACGGCTGTCGATGTGCTCTTCGGAACCGGCGCCGAGGCCGATCAGCACGTCCAGCGGCAGGCGACCGTTGCTGGCTTCGATGACTTTCACCGCCGGTGGCAGTTCCTCGGCGACTTCCAGGCGCACGCGGGCCAGATCTTCCGGGTTGATCAGGTCGGCCTTGTTGAGGATCACCAGGTCGGCGCTGGCCAGTTGGTCGGCGAACAGTTCGTGCAGTGGCGATTCGTGGTCCAGGTTCGGGTCGAGTTTGCGCTGGGCGTCGACCTGATCGGGGAACGCGGCAAAAGTACCGGCGGCCACCGCCGGGCTGTCGACCACGGTGATCACCGCGTCAACGGTGCAGGCGCTACGGATTTCCGGCCACTGGAAAGCCTGGACCAGCGGTTTTGGCAGGGCCAGGCCCGAAGTTTCGATGAGGATGTGATCGAGATCGCCGCGACGGGCCACCAGTTCGCGCATGACCGGGAAGAACTCTTCCTGGACGGTGCAGCACAGGCAACCGTTGGCCAGTTCATAGACCCGGCCAACAGCTTCTTCTTCGGTGCAACCGATGGAGCATTGCTTGAGGATCTCGCCGTCGATGCCCAGCTCGCCGAACTCGTTGACGATCACCGCGATGCGGCGGCCCTGGGCATTGTCGAGCATGTGCCGCAGCAAAGTGGTTTTGCCCGAGCCGAGGAAGCCGGTAACGATGGTGACGGGGAGTTTGGCCAGTGTTTTCATCGGATGCCCTTTGGCAAGGTGGCGGGCATACGGGACGAGAACCGGCAACGCGCATGCGAGCCGGAAGCGTTCGCCACCGGATCACCCCGCCCGGTTGTAGTGAGAATCTGTATCGAGGCAGGTCTCCTGGCTGACGGTGTGCCAATCATTGGACTGGCGTTCGCTGCGCCTTCCCGCGGGCTCAGGACATGAGCGTGCAGTGGCGTGGCAGCGAACATCACCGTTCACAGTTGCGGGGGCAGCCGCGGCATCGACCGCGTTCCCTTCTTAGCTTCGGCAAACGCCGAAGAACCTCGAAAGCGCAAGGCTACGCATGGTATGGGGGCGGGTCAATGTCTTGTGACACCCTCACTGGCCCCTTCGCGAGCAGGCTCGCTCCCACATTGGAATGCGGCCACCTGTGGGAGCGAGCCCGCTCGCGAAGAATTCACCTCGGTTCAAGATGAGAACCCCTGCCAATTGACGCCCCACCCTCGCCCATGCTCTCCTACACCTCTTGTTACGGGTGCCCTTCACAGGGTGAAACGGGAAACCGGTGAATCATGTGCTTTACTCTAGAGCCATGTCAGTCCGGTGCTGCCCCCGCAACGGTAAGCGAGCGAAGTGTCAGATCCACTGTGTCGATGAGGCATGGGAAGGTGATGCTTGCAGGTCAAGGCGAAAGCCTGCGCCCCTCGTGAGCCCGGAGACCGGCCCGCAACACAAAGTGACCAAAACATCACTGAATGACAAACCCGCGGTGGGCGGGCGCTGTTCGAATCCCTGCGCTCGCTGGTGCGCGGGTTCTTGCATGCGCTTTTGATTCCCCGCTGACAGAACAGAGGGAAACGCCATGTCGATCATCAGCAGCACCGACCACAGCAGCACCGCCAGCAGCACCACAACCCTGACCCAACGCCTGACCGCCGCCGTATTCGCGTCGATCCTCGGCGCCAGCCTTGTGTATTTCGCCGGTTTCTCGCACATCGAAGCGGTCCACAACGCCGCTCACGATACCCGTCACAGCGCCGCATTCCCGTGCCATTGAGACCTGCCGACATGATCAAGCGTATTGCGCAAACCGCAGGTTTCACCGGGTTGCTGGCCGCCCTGCTGCTCACACTGCTGCAAAGCCTTTGGGTTTCTCCGCTGATTTTGCAGGCCGAGACCTACGAAAAACCCGAACCCGCCGCCGTTGAAGTGCACGAACACGCCGCCGGCGTCGCCGCCCACACTCACGACGGCGAAGCCTGGGAGCCGGAAGACGGCTGGCAGCGCGTGCTGTCGACCACAGGTGGCAATCTGGTGGTGGCGGTCGGTTTCGCCCTGATGCTCGCCGGTCTCTACACCTTGCGCGCGCCGACCAAAACGTCCCAGGGCCTGCTCTGGGGGCTCGCGGGTTACGCCACTTTCGTGCTGGCACCGACCCTCGGACTGCCGCCTGAATTGCCGGGCACGGCGGCCGCCGATCTGGCACAACGACAGCTCTGGTGGATCGGCACCGCCGCGTCCACGGCTGTCGGCATCGCCCTGATCGCGTTCAGCCGCCACTGGCTGATGAAAATCCTCGGTGTGGCGATCCTTGCCGTGCCCCATGTGATTGGCGCACCGCAACCGGACGTGCACTCGATGCTCGCCCCGCAAGCACTGGAGACTCAGTTCAAAATCGCTTCGCAACTGACCAACGTCGCGTTCTGGCTCGCCCTGGGCCTGATCAGCGCCTGGTTGTTTCGCCGTAAAAGCGATGGCCAATACCACGCATGATGGATACCGGCACTGCGCCGACCCTGGTGGTCGGCCTGGGCTGCCAGCGCGGCTGCCCCGTCAGTACGCTGCGAGCGCTGCTCGATCAGGCGCTGCAGGCCAACCAGATCGAACTTCATCAGATCAAGGCCCTGGCCAGCATCGACTTGAAGCGTGACGAACCGGCCCTGATCGAACTGGCCGAACAACTCGGCTTGCAGATGATGTATTTCAGCAGCGTACAGTTGGCGGCCTATCAAGCGCAGCTCAGCCATCATTCGCAGATCGCCTTCGAACGCACCGGGTGCTACGGCGTGGCGGAAAGTGCCGCCCTGGCCATGGCCGAACAACTGGCCAATGCGCCGGCAAAACTGCTGATCCCGCGACAAAAATATGCCCAGGCTACGCTGGCATTGGCCGGCGCCGCATAAAATCCCCGATAATCCCGCCTTCGATCATGAGCAATCTTCATCTGAAGCGTTGCCCATCACCTTTTTTCACAGGAACCGACAATGACCGTCTACTTCATTGGCGCAGGTCCCGGCGATCCGGAACTCATCACCGTCAAAGGCCAGCGGCTGATTCGCAGTTGCCCGGTCATCATCTATGCCGGCTCGCTGGTACCCACCGCCGTGCTTGAAGGTCATCACGCGCAAAAGGTGGTCAACAGCGCCGAATTGCATCTGGAACAGATTATCGAATTGATCAGGACTGCCCATGCCAACGGTCAGGACGTAGCCCGGGTGCATTCCGGCGATCCGAGCCTGTATGGCGCCATCGGCGAACAGATTCGCCACCTGCGTGAACTCGACATTCCCTTTGAGATCATCCCCGGCGTCACCGCGACGGCCGCTTGCGCAGCGTTACTGGGCGCAGAGCTGACGTTGCCGGACGTGTCCCAAAGCGTGATCCTGACCCGCTATGCCGACAAAACCGCCATGCCGGTGGGCGAAGAACTGGGCAGCCTGGCGCAGCATGGGGCGACCATGGCGATCCACTTGGGGGTCAATCATCTGGAGAAAATCCTTGCCGAGTTGTTGCCGCATTACGGCGCGGATTGCCCGATCGCGGTGATTCACCGGGCGACCTGGCCGGATCAGGATTGGGTGGTGGGGACGCTCGAGGATATTGCCGGGAAGGTTGCCGCCAAGGGGTTTCGGCGCACGGCGTTGATTCTGGTGGGTCGGGTGTTGGGGAGTGATCATTTCAGCGAGTCGTCGCTGTACCGTGCGGGGCATGCGCATTTGTACCGGCCCTGAAGCACTTGTGGCGAGGGAGCTTGCTCCCGCTGGACCGCGGAGCGGTCCCACATCAGCCAACACATTCATCACGGGAAAATGTATTGGCTGATTTGCGACTGCTTCGCAGTCGAGCGGGAGCAAGCTCCCTCGCCACAGCGCCGTTTTTTAGTTCGCAGCGAACGCCTTAGTAGTAGGCGTTTTCTTTCTGCGTGTGGTCAGTGACGTCACGCACGCCCTTGAGCTCGGGGATGCGCTCGAGCAAGGTGCGCTCGATGCCTTCCTTCAAGGTCACGTCGGCCTGGCCGCAGCCCTGGCAACCGCCGCCGAACTGCAGAACGGCGATGCCGTCTTCGACCACATCGATCAGGCTGACCTGACCGCCGTGGCTGGCCAGCCCCGGGTTGATCTCGGTTTGCAGGTAGTAATTGATACGCTCGTTGATCGGGCTGTCGGCGTTGACCATCGGTACTTTGGCGTTGGGCGCCTTGATGGTCAGCTGGCCGCCCATGCGGTCGGTGGCGTAGTCGACAACCGCGTCATCCAGAAAGGCTTCGCTGAAGTGATCGATGTAAGCAGTGAAGCTTTTGAGCCCCAGTGCGGTGTCTTCGGGTTTTTCTTCGCCCGGCTTGCAGTAGGCAATGCAGGTTTCGGCGTACTGGGTGCCAGGCTGGGTGATGAAGACGCGGATGCCGATGCCCGGGGTGTTCTGCTTGGAGAGCAGATCAGCCAGGTAATCGTGGGCGGCGTCGGTGATGGTAATAGCGGTCATGGAAACTCCTCGCAGGCTTGGGCGCAGTTTACGCCAATCATCGCGCCGGACAAAGTCCTAGTATTTTTGTCGGGAAAAGATTTCGACGATTGCGCCCCTTGTGGGAGCGAGCCTGCTCGCGAAGACGGACTGCCAGCCGACATCTTGGTCGACTGACACACCGCGTTCGCGAGCAGGCTCGCTCCCACAAGGGATCAGCGGTTGATTACAGGTTTTCGTAGCGATTCATGTCCAGCACGCCCTCTTCCACCGGCTCGGTCTCGTGGATGTAGCGGCTCAAGTCATGAAAGTAAAACCAGAACTGCGGATGGCTGCGCCGAATCCCCCAGCGTTCGACGATTTTCTCGAAACGGTCGGCATCCTTGGCGTTTTCCATCGCATCCACAAATGCCGGGACCTCCCCGGCGGGAATGTTGAACATGAAGTTCGGATAACTGCTGAGTACTCCCGGGAAAATGGTCACGGTATCCAGCCCGGGCTGATAACGCAGCGACTCGCCGAGCAGAAACGCCACGTTACTGTGCGCGCGATTGCGCAGCAGGCTGTACACCACACGCTGGCCGTTTGCGGTTTCGACGCGCAGCATTGACGCTTCCGGCAACTGATCGATGACCTTGAGCCCGGCCGCCGGGCGTGACGCCAGGTGACTCAAGGCCTGTTCGGCGCTCTGCAAGTCCGGGTCGATGTTCGGGCGCGAACAATAGGCGCCGTCGCAGCGATTGATCGGATCCGGCTTGGCATCAAGTTCGCCATAGCGCGCCAGCATCTGCATGGCGAAGTCGCGTTTCGGGTCTTTTTCATCGAGCTTCAGCGCGGTCGGCTTGTCGTTGTCGATGGACTCGTAATCCATCCACATCTTGAATTTGCCGCTGCTCTGATACCAGTCGTCGAGGTAGCCATCGCGCGAATCGGCGGGCATCAGGCGCAGGAAGTTCTGTTCGGCGCCATTGCGGATCAGGTCGAAGTACAGGCGTGTCTGGGCTTGATGGGAGACGTTGCCGAACACATCGAAATTCACCGCCAACTGATAATAGGTGCGTTCCAGCAGCGGGAAGTCGAACAGCCACATCGTTTGCGGCACCTCGCCGATAAGGCCCTTGGTCACGGCGGCACTGTCGAAGTGCCGGAAGATGCTCAGCAGCGCATTGTCATTGCCGGCCCACAAGGTCGACCAACTGGGTGCCGGCAGGTCGGCGTAGCTGTCGCGGCGCAAGGCCTCGTACTCGTTGCGCTTGTCGCGGTAGTCGTGCCACAGGCTCAGGACACTGCCGACATCGTCGTTCTGCCCCGGCATCGCCAGCAACGGCGTGGCCTGGCCACGGTAATTCGGGTCGGTGATATAGAGGTCGTGCTCGGGCGCCTGGAACAGCGCCCAAAAGTTATCGCGGATCACGTCCGTGGCGATTTGCCCCCGGCACACCGGGCCGCGAATAAAAGTGCGCACGAAATACTCGGCGTTATCGAGCATGAATTGATAACGCGCCTGGGCCGGGATGGCCTCGAACGTGGCAAATGGATTGGCCCGACTTTCCGGCCCATAGCCCGGCAAGGCGCTGGCTTGCCAGTTGCCGTTGTAGAACAGGCTTTTGACCCGGGCCATCTTCGCCGCGCTCAGCGGATACGTGATGTGGGTCTTGTGCACGATCACACCCTGCACCGGCCACAAGCGGTAATAAAACTGCGTGCCCGGATCATCGTTCGGGCGACGGGTATTGATCAGGTCGATGGGCTGGCCGGTCGGCGTGCGCGAGCGCACCCACTGGAAGAAGTGCCCCGGCTCGCCGTCCTTGAAGTAAAGGTGCGCGAGGAACCAGTGCTCGAACAACCAGCGCCCCACCAGACTTTGCCGGGCGCCAGGTGCGTTGAGCAGGTTTTCCCACTGCACCACCTGCAACGCTTCCCTGGCGCTGGGCACCAGGCCCTGCTCATCGATCGGCGCACCGGACGCGAGCCAGCGCTGCAAGGTTTGGTACTGCTGATCGGTCAGCCCGGTGACCGCCAGTGGCATGCCCTGATTCGGATGGGAACTGGCGTAGCTGTCGAACTCCGCCGGCATCGCGCACACATTGTCGCGATTGAGGCCGAGGGCGATGTCTTGTGGAAGTTTGGCATTGGGTTGCAGCGGCGTCCGGTGACCCAATTCGAGCATGCGCGCCATCAATGCCGCCTGACTGCCCTGAGCATCGAGCACCGAGTAGAAGCCCTTTTGCTGCCAGGCGCGCTTGCCGAAGGCATCATAAAACAACCGGGTCGGTGCCGCGGCCTGGCTACGGTCGCCGTCGTACACCGGGATCTTGCTCGCCCCACGGGCCACACCCTCGCCACTGCCAAGGTTGAGCTGACAGGCGGAGTCGTAGCAGGCATGGCAGGCCACGCACTTTTCAGTGAAGATCGGTTGAATGTCGCGGCTGTAGGAAATAGAAGGAGAAACAACCGGGTCTTGCGCCACGGCGCCCCAGCTTAATAACAGCAATACACTGCTGATGACGACGCGATACGACATGTCCCTGATCCCGATCCTTGAAAAACGCCGCGATTCTACCGGTCCGCCGGCCCCTTCAACATGAGCGATATTCATGCAAAACCCGAACATGCTCTAAAAGCGCACAGGTTTGCTATGATCCCGGCCCTTCGTCATGGTCTTTTCGAGTAGTCCCAATGTCCGATCGCAGTGTTCGCCTTCAAGCTCTCAAGCACGCCCTCAAAGAGCGCATCCTGATTCTCGACGGCGGCATGGGCACCATGATCCAGAGCTACAAGCTCGAAGAACAGGATTACCGTGGCAAACGCTTCGCCGACTGGCCGAGCGATGTCAAAGGCAACAACGACCTGTTGGTGCTGACGCGCCCGGACGTGATCGGTGGCATCGAAAAAGCCTACCTGGATGCCGGTGCTGACATCCTGGAAACCAACACCTTCAACGCCACCCGCATTTCCATGGCCGATTACGGCATGGAAGAACTGGCCTACGAACTGAACGTAGAAGGCGCTCGCCTGGCGCGCAAGGTCGCCGATGCGAAAACCCTCGAGAACCCGGACAAGCCGCGCTTCGTCGCCGGCGTGCTCGGCCCGACCAGCCGTACCTGCTCGCTGTCCCCGGACGTGAACAACCCCGGCTACCGCAACGTGACCTTCGATGAACTGGTGGAGAACTACACCGAGGCCACCAAAGGCCTGATCGAAGGCGGCGCCGACCTGATCCTGATCGAAACCATTTTCGACACCCTCAACGCCAAGGCGGCGATCTTTGCCGTGCAAGGCGTGTTCGAAGAGCTGGGCATCGAATTGCCGATCATGATCTCCGGCACCATCACCGACGCCTCTGGCCGCACCTTGTCCGGCCAGACCACCGAAGCGTTCTGGAACTCCGTGGCCCACGCCAAGCCGATCTCGGTCGGTTTGAACTGCGCCCTGGGCGCCAGCGAATTGCGCCCGTACCTGGAAGAGTTGTCGAACAAGGCCAACACCCACGTTTCGGCGCACCCGAACGCCGGCCTGCCGAACGAGTTCGGCGAGTACGACGAACTGCCGTCGCAAACCGCCAAGGTCATCGAAGAATTCGCGCAAAGCGGCTTTTTGAACATCGTCGGCGGCTGCTGCGGCACCACCCCGGGTCACATCGAAGCCATCGCCAAGGCCGTGGCCGGTTATGCGCCGCGGGAAATCCCCGAAATCGCCAAGGCCTGCCGCCTTTCGGGCCTGGAACCGTTCACCATCGATCGCAACTCGCTGTTCGTCAACGTCGGCGAGCGCACCAACATCACCGGTTCCGCCAAGTTCGCCCGCCTGATCCGTGAAGACAACTACACCGAAGCCCTGGAAGTCGCGCTGCAACAGGTCGAAGCCGGTGCCCAGGTGATCGACATCAACATGGACGAAGGGATGCTCGATTCGAAGAAGGCCATGGTGACCTTCCTCAATCTGATTGCCGGCGAACCGGACATCTCCCGCGTACCGATCATGATCGACTCCTCCAAATGGGAAGTGATCGAGGCCGGCCTCAAGTGCATCCAGGGCAAGGGCATCGTCAACTCGATCAGCATGAAGGAAGGTGTCGAGCAGTTCATCCATCACGCCAAGCTGTGCAAGCGCTACGGCGCCGCCGTGGTGGTGATGGCGTTCGACGAAGCCGGCCAGGCCGATACCGAAGCGCGCAAGAAAGAGATCTGCAAACGCTCCTACGACATTCTGGTCAACGAAGTCGGCTTCCCGCCGGAAGACATCATCTTCGACCCGAACATCTTTGCCGTGGCCACCGGTATCGAAGAACACAACAACTATGCCGTGGACTTCATCAACGCCTGTGCCTACATCCGCGACGAGCTGCCGTACGCCCTGACGTCGGGCGGCGTGTCCAACGTGTCGTTCTCGTTCCGTGGCAACAATCCGGTGCGCGAGGCAATCCACTCGGTGTTCCTGCTGTACGCGATCCGCTCCGGCCTGACCATGGGTATCGTCAACGCCGGTCAGCTGGAGATCTACGACCAGATCCCGGTGGAACTGCGCGACGCCGTGGAAGACGTGATCCTCAACCGCACCCCGGAAGGCACCGACGCCCTCCTCGCCATCGCCGACAAGTACAAGGGCGACGGCAGCGTCAAGGAAGCCGAGACCGAAGAGTGGCGCAACTGGGACGTCAACAAGCGCCTGGAACACGCGCTGGTCAAAGGCATCACCACCCACATCGTCGAAGACACCGAAGAATCCCGTCAGTCCTTCGCCCGTCCGATCGAAGTGATCGAAGGGCCGTTGATGTCCGGCATGAACATCGTCGGTGACCTGTTCGGCGCCGGTAAAATGTTCCTGCCGCAGGTGGTGAAATCCGCCCGCGTGATGAAACAGGCCGTGGCCCATCTGATCCCATTCATCGAACTGGAAAAGGGTGACAAACCGGAAGCCAAGGGCAAGATCCTGATGGCCACGGTCAAGGGCGACGTGCATGACATCGGCAAAAACATCGTCGGCGTGGTGCTGGGCTGTAACGGCTACGACATCGTCGACCTTGGCGTGATGGTCCCGGCGGAGAAAATCCTCCAGGTCGCCAAGGAACAGAAGTGCGACATCATCGGCCTGTCCGGCCTGATCACCCCGTCGCTGGATGAAATGGTCCACGTCGCCCGCGAAATGCAGCGCCAGGATTTCCACCTGCCGTTGATGATCGGCGGCGCCACCACCTCCAAGGCGCACACGGCGGTGAAGATCGAACCCAAGTACAGCAACGATGCCGTGGTGTACGTCACCGACGCTTCCCGCGCGGTTGGCGTGGCCACCCAGCTGCTGTCCAAGGAACTCAAGGCCGGTTTCGTCGAGAGAACCCGCGAGGAATACATCGAAGTCCGCGAGCGTACCGCCAACCGCAGCGCCCGCACCGAACGCCTGAGCTACGCTGCGTCGATTGCGAAAAAGCCGCAGTTCGACTGGAGCACCTACACCCCGGTCAAGCCGACGTTCACCGGCACCAAGGTGCTGGACAACATCGACCTGAAGGTATTGGCCGAATATATCGACTGGACGCCGTTCTTTATCTCCTGGGACCTGGCCGGCAAGTTCCCGCGCATCCTCCAGGACGAAGTGGTTGGTGAAGCCGCCACTGCGTTGTACGCCGATGCCCAGGAAATGCTCGCCAAACTGATCGACGAAAAGCTGATCAGCGCCCGCGCGGTGTTCGGCTTCTGGCCGGCCAATCAGGTGCGCGACGATGACATCGAACTCTACGGCGATGACGGCAAGCCGCTGGCCAAGCTGCATCACCTGCGCCAGCAGATCATCAAGACCGACGGCAAGCCGAACTTCTCCCTGGCGGACTTTGTGGCACCGAAGGACAGTGAAATCACCGATTATGTAGGCGGTTTCATCACCACCGCCGGCATCGGCGCCGAAGAAGTGGCCAAGGCTTATCAGGATGCCGGCGACGACTACAACTCGATCATGGTCAAGGCCCTGGCCGACCGCCTGGCCGAAGCCTGCGCCGAGTGGCTGCACCAGCAGGTGCGTAAAGAGCATTGGGGCTACGCCAAGGACGAAACCCTGGACAACGAGGCGCTGATCAAAGAGCAATACACCGGCATCCGCCCTGCCCCGGGCTACCCGGCGTGCCCGGATCACACCGAGAAGGCCACCCTGTTCGCCCTGCTCGACCCCGAGGCCGCCGAAATGCGTGCCGGCCGTAGCGGTGTGTTCCTCACCGAGCACTACGCGATGTTCCCGGCGGCGGCTGTCAGCGGCTGGTACTTCGCCCACCCGCAGGCGCAGTACTTCGCCGTGGGCAAGATCGACAAGGACCAGGTGCAGAGCTACACATCGCGCAAAGGCCAGGAGCTGAGCGTGACCGAGCGCTGGCTGGCGCCGAACCTGGGTTACGACGACTAACCCAGCTCCTGGCCACAACACTGTGGCCAATGGAAATCCCCTTGTGGGAGCGAGCCTGCTCGCGAAGACGTCGTGTCAGTCGACATAAATGTTGCCTGACCCACCGTTTTCGCGAGCAGGCTCGCTCCCACATTTGTTTTGTGTTTGCCTTAATTGTCTATGCTTACTTTTCACACACACGTGACGAGGGGTTTATGGACGATCCAGTCGACAACAAGCCGCCAACCTTCTGGCAGATGCTGCACAGCGTCATGGCCGCGGCGTTCGGGGTGCAGAGCGGAAAGAATCGCGCGCGGGACTTCACCCACGGCAAGCCCAGTCATTTCGTGATTCTGGGGATTTTGTTCACGACCGTGTTCGCATTGACGCTCTACGGCATCGTGCAACTGGTGGTGCATCTAGCAAAGATTTAGTGCATCAGGGTTTGCAGGCTGAACGGGTAGCGCCAGGACGTTGGTCGCCCCTTGGCCGAGAGCTTGTGAAAATCCACGCCGAAATCCTGTGCGGCGCCCATGGCCAGCAGACGCTTGGCTTGTGCCCGGTCAATCAGCTGTAACAGCGGAATCTGCCGATCACGACCACCGTACTGGCTGATGTCGATGCCCTCATCGTAGTCACGCAACTGCACCAGCGCCCAGCCCCCCAGGCTGAAGTGCCCACCCAGCAACACGCTCAAGCGGTTGTCGAGCAGTGCGTGCAAGGCGGCGGGCGAGTTGTTGATCGTACCGAACAGCGCATCCTTGCCGGGTTTGCCGCCCGACTCTTCGAAGGCGCGCATCACACCAAAGCCCATTTCGTCATTGGCCGACCAGATCAGCGACGTCTGCGGGTAGCGCCTGAATAACATCTTGGCCTGCTCATAGGCCCGTTCCCGGGTCCAGCCACCGTATACCAGCTGGCGCAGACGCACCTCAGGGTGTTCGGCCAGCGCCCGGCGCATGCCCTTTTCGCGCAACTGCGCCGATGGCGTGATTTTCAGTCCGGAGAAGGCCAGCAGGTCAATGTACTGACCGGGAACCATCGGAGGGTGCAAGCGGATCAGTTCCTTGAGCATCAGGTAGCCGCCCTCCTCGTCGTTGGGCACCAGGCTACCCACCCAGCCGGGGTATTTGTCGGGCCGGGCGCCGAGCAGGCGCATCTGGTCCGGGGTCAGGGCATTGTTGACGATGAACAGCTTCACCCCGCTGCCATGGGCCAGGCGCAGGATTTCGGGGGCGATGTATTGTTCGTTGACGAATACCAGATAGTCGGGCCGGTGTAGCCCTTGCAGCGCTTCACGCGCTTGCGCGAGGGTGATCTCGGCGTTGCGGTCGGAGTACTCGATACGCAAATCCATGCCCAGGTCCTTGGCGGCAGCCTGCATGAATTGCGAGTAACTGACCCAGAACGCTTCCCTCGTGGTTCCCGGATTGAGGAACAGCACCGACGCTGCCTGAGCGCAAGGTCCCACGACCATCGTCAGCGCCAGCAATACGCCACACAGCAACTTCAACATTGGTCGTCCGAGCCCCCGGAAATTCGCCGCGCATTATAGCCAGCGAACGCCCGCAAAACGGCGTTTATTCCGGTTTTTGTCCGACAATCGTCGGAACGAGGCCCGGACGGGGTCGTTTATTGATGGCTGACCCAAAATACCGCAGTGCCGACGACCAGAATGATCAGGAACAGAATCGCCCAGGCATCGACCGTGCTATCGCTTTTCCTTGCTTTGGTTGGGTTGCTCATTGCATCGCCTCTTGTCGGTTTTATCGGTGATTGCATAAAGACTCGACCACAGTTAAGACGATGATTGCCCGCACGACAAATGTGGGTTAAGTGACAACCGTTCTCGTTAGGCGATTTGGTTCTTTACATATACTCAAACATCACTTTTGCGCATAACTGCAAACTGGTATCTTGCCCCGGCTCCGTAGGGAGTGCGCGGCCGTGCGCGCAGAATTGCAGAGGCTCTATCGGGTTCCGGCAAGCACAAAAACGCAGCTGTATCCGAGCGACCCAAGCCTGAGAACAGGACTTATATGTACGTATACGACGAGTACGATCAGCGGATCATCGAGGACCGCGTCAAGCAGTTCCGTGATCAGACCCGACGCTATCTGGCAGGCGAGCTGAGCGAAGAAGAATTCCGCCCCCTGCGCCTGCAGAACGGGCTTTATATCCAGCGCTTCGCACCCATGCTGCGTGTGGCGGTGCCTTACGGCCAATTGACTTCGCGCCAGATGCGAATGATGGCCAAAATCGCCCGCGACTACGACAAGGGCTATGCCCATATCAGCACCCGGCAGAACGTGCAGTTCAACTGGCCGGCGGTGGAAGACATCCCGGACATCCTGGCGGAACTGGCCACCGTGCAGATGCACGCGATCCAGACCAGCGGCAACTGCCTGCGCAATGTCACCACCGACCAGTTCGCCGGCGTCGCAGCCGATGAGCTGATCGACCCGCGCCCATGGTGCGAGATTGTTCGTCAATGGACGACTTTCCACCCGGAATTCGCTTACCTGCCGCGCAAGTTCAAGATCGCCGTCAACGGTTCGACCTCCGACCGTGCCGCCATCGAAGTCCACGACATTGGCCTTGAGCCAGTGCATAACGCCGCGGGCGAACTGGGTTTCCGCGTGCTGGTTGGCGGCGGCCTGGGCCGTACCCCGGTGGTGGGCGCGTTCATCAATGAGTTCCTGCCGTGGCAAGACCTGTTGAGCTACCTCGACGCCATCCTGCGGGTGTACAACCGCTATGGCCGTCGTGACAACAAGTACAAGGCGCGTATCAAGATCCTGGTAAAAGCGCTGACCCCTGAAGTCTTCGCCCAGAAAGTCGATGCGGAAATGGAACACCTGCGCGGTGGCCAGACCACGCTGACCGAAGCCGAAGTGCAGCGCGTCGCCAGACACTTCGTCGACCCGGACTACAAGGCCCTGGACAACCAGAGCGCCGCATTGGCCGAGCTTGATAAAGAGCATCCGGGCTTCGCCCGCTGGCGCACCCGCAACACCCTGGCCCACAAGAAGCCGGGTTATGTCGCCGTGACCCTGTCCCTGAAGCCGACCGGCGTTGCGCCGGGCGACATCACCGACAAGCAGCTCGACGCCGTGGCCGATCTGGCCGACCGCTACAGCTTTGGTGAATTGCGCACCTCCCACGAGCAGAACATCATCCTGGCCGACGTCGAGCAGGACAAGCTGTTCACCCTGTGGGGCGAATTGCGCGAGAACGGTTTCGCCACGCCGAACATCGGCCTGCTGACCGACATCATCTGCTGCCCGGGCGGCGACTTCTGCTCCCTGGCCAACGCCAAGTCGATCCCGATCGCCGAATCGATCCAGCGCCGCTTCGACGACCTGGACTACCTGTTCGACATCGGTGAACTGGACCTGAACATCTCCGGTTGCATGAACGCCTGCGGTCACCACCACGTCGGCCACATCGGCATCCTCGGGGTGGACAAGAAAGGCGAAGAGTTCTACCAGGTGTCCCTCGGCGGCAGCGCCAGCCGTGACGCCAGCCTGGGCAAGATCCTCGGCCCGTCCTTCGCACAGGACGATATGCCTGACGTGATCGAGAAGCTGATCGACGTGTACATCGAACAACGTACCGAAGACGAGCGCTTCATCGACACCTACCAGCGTATCGGCATCGACCTCTTCAAGGAACGCGTCTATGCAGCGAATCATTAAGAACAACGAAGTCGTCGACGAAACCTGGCACTTGCTGCCCAAGGATTTCAACATCGACGAAATCACCAACTGCGACGATTACATCGTCCCGCTGCAACTGTGGCGCGAACACAGCCGTATGCTCCTGGCCCGCGACGGCGGCCTGGGCGTGTGGCTGGATGCCGATGAAGAAGCCGAGGAAATCGGTGAAGACGTGGCAAGCTTCCAGGTCATCGCCTTGAACTTCCCGGCCTTCACCGATGGCCGCAACTACTCCAACGCGCGCCTGCTGCGTGACCGTTATGGTTTCAAAGGCGAATTGCGCGCGATTGGCGATGTGCTGCGCGACCAGTTGTTCTACATGCACCGCTGCGGTTTCGATGCCTTTGCCATCCGCCCCGATAAAGACCCGTACGAAGCCCTTGAAGGTCTCAAGGACTTCTCGGTGACCTATCAGGCCGCCACCGACGAACCGCTGCCGCTGTTCCGTCGTCGTTAAAAAATAAAGCCCTGACTCTGCATGGAGCCAGGGCTTTATCCTTTGGGGTTATTCGATCTGAAATGGCCGCCCCATCGCTACCCAGTCGTTATAAAGTCTGGCCCGATCTTCCAATGCCGTGAGCACTGCTATCGGGTTGTCGAAAGCGCCTCCCGGCATCGGTACATCCCGGGCTATTCGCGTCCACGACTCTTGCGACGCATCAGCGTCACTCAACAGTCGCCATACCCGTGCCTGAAGATCCAGATAGTTGACCCGGTAATCCGCAGTCAAACTCAACGGACTCATGGCCCCCAGGAACCGCCTGCCGCCTAGGTGCAGGGCCAGTCGTTGCCAGAATTGCACCCTTGCGTTGCGCTGCCCTTCTTCGACACCCAGCAGCCAGGGTGTCGGGCCTAAATAGTCGCTTCCCGGCGCGTCCAGCCACAGGTTCAAACCCGTTCTTTCCCGGTGCGCGACCAGCCTGCGCAAGGTGTCCTCATCGGTCAAGGGGTTGTGCCACAACAGTACTCTATCTCTGGCGATAGCTTGATTCAGTACTGCCTGGGGAACCCGTTCGATCTGGTTATCCTGTAAGTCGAGTGTCGTCAGGTACGGCTGATCCATAATCCCGACGGGACACGTCTTGATGCCCGTATTATTCAGTTTCAGCGCCCGCAATTGATTCATTCCCGTGACGACAGGGGGAACAACCAAGGGGTTATCGCTCAGATCCAATGATTGCAAATTTACCAATGAACTTAACTGCCCCGCAGTGTTTGCCGGGAGGGCCAATGCTCGCACATCATCCAGGACAATTGGCTGCACCGCAGCGGCCCTCTGGAAGGTCAGCCGGGTGGAGCTTAGATTCAATGAAGTGAGATGCTGTAACTGCGGGATCGTCGACGGCAATGCACTTTCCAGTTCCCCATCAATGTTGGGCAATCGCAAGTCTGTGCCTTCCAGATTCAAAACTCGCAAACGAGGAAAACGCTCTAAAAAGCCATTCAAACTTCGGCGTTCGACCAAGTGGAAATTTCTCAAACCCAACTCAACCACGTCATTGAACCGGACATTGAGTACCGGTAATCGATGAAAGTCTTCGTTGTGCATGTCCATTGCGAAGCCATCGACATGATTTCCCGTGTAGTGAGAATTTTCCTCTGGCGCTCTTTTCTGGAAGATTGCGATAAGCTCATCCGCCAGCTCACCGCGTGTTTCGCGTTCATACGCCATCACCTCCTCCAACCGCCTGACGTTTTCTTGCGCGATCTGCATGGCCGTCATGCCCTGCGCCTCCGGATCCCCGGCATTCAGGAAGTCGATGTCCATATCGCCGACATCGAGCGCGGCTTGATCAATCCAGGTCTCCATGTCCGCGTACAATTGCTGCAGTTGCTGTTTTGAGGCGTCGATATAAGCCTGTGCTCCGCTTCCCAGCGGCTGCAAGATCACGTCAGCATCGCCGTTGGACAATTCGGGATAAATCTCCCTGAGCTGCAATCTCATTGTTTCATGCGTCAGGGCCTCCCCTTGAGGTGTAGCCGGATGACCTCCTCCCCTCAATCCCTGCGCCTCAAAGGGCAACCCTGAATCCATTCTGGACCGACCAAGGACCCATTCGGAACGGGATAATGGCTGCTCGCTCACTTTCAGTTTCAACTCATCTGCCGGGGCACTGGATGTGAGTCCCAATGCCCTATGCTCGTCCTTGCTCAGCACACCGGCGACAGCTTCATAAATATTGGTAGCCGCAGCGGGTTGGGTCGACAGGCCATCGAACCTGTAGCCCGCATCCGACTTGATCAAGGTCCGGCAATCAGGTGTGTCGAGCGGCCCCGCGCGATCCAGAATCCGACCGCCAATCGAACTGTCGCGTACGTCTAATCGCAACCCTTTCGGCCATCCCGGCAGATTTACCAGAGAGTGCAACGCCAGTGTGTCCGATTCAGGGTTGCTGACTGACCGCAGATAGAGACCTTCAAAAGCCCGATTGATACGCACATGCTCCTGGTATTGGCGCGCCTTGCCGTCCAGTCGCTTGAACAGGTCCTTGATCTGGACGGGGTCGGGTGGCGCCTTGAAGTCGACACCATGACGATCCAGTACTTGCTCTACGGCAGCCTTGGGCAGATCGGGGTATGTCCGTTGAAACAGCTGGACCCATGGGTGTTCCGACTGCTGGAGCGCCTGATATCGACGGTTGAATTCAGCCTGCGCGCTCGATGGATCGTGCAGTGCCGTGACTTCCTGATCGATCCTGAAACGGTCGATGGTATCGGCCAGCAGCGGGGTCGGCGCGCGTCCTGCCTGCATCAGGCGCAGCATGTCATTGTCGACTGCGCTGACCCTGCCGATCTGTGCCAGCACTTCGTCACTGAATGTACCTGCCGGGACACCCACTCCACGCAACAGATCGGTACGCGTCGGCAATGGCAAGGCCGGCGTTGCGGTGATGTCCGGCCCGTGAACCGGTCCTGCTTCTGGAGGCGTCGAGGATTCGCGACTGCGTTCCCCTGCCTTGGCGAAAGGCCCCTCCTCTGCCCCTCCGTGGCCGATCGACGCGGCCTCTGCGACCAGCGGCAACGCATTGAGCACGCCGAACACCGTGCGAGTGACACCTTGCGAACGCTTGTCGGCCGTATCACCGTTGATGGCTTGATCCAGGCCGTAGCCGGCATCGATGAGTCCGGCAAGGGCCAACAACCCTTCACCACCCGGTACGAACAACGCCAACGGACCAAACTGATTGACCCATTGGACGATGGGCTCGACCACGGCACTCAGGTTGTCGCGGTTAACCTGCGCATCGTCGCGGATGGTTTCGACACTGGCCTGGGCGGCCCGCTTCATGGTCAGGACCAGCTGTGCAAAGGGATCGGTTGGCGAGGGTTGAACATCCAGATCGATGTAGTCAGCAGGATTCCAGTAACCATCATTGTTGAAGAAGCCAGACTCTCGGGTCAGATGATGCTGTGCCGGAAATTGCGCCATACCGTCCAGCGCCGTCAGTACACCGGCGTGAAACGTCCCGTCACGAAGATCTTCATCGGCAAAGTGCGATGCCAGCGCTTGCCTGGTTTCGGACGACCGCCCCTGATCGACAATCCATTGGCGTAGTTGGCTTCTGTCTGAAAACTCGTGGATCGGGGAGGAGTTGCCCGGGATATACACAATCACCCTGTCGCTGGATCGATCACGGAAGCACCAGATATCCGTCGCCGAGTACCGATAGAGCTTCAGGAAGCTTGCCTCGACATCCGGAGGCATGCGTGTCGGCGCTTGCAACGGCTGCAGTGTCAACGTTGGCCACGCCTGATCCGGCGGCAAACCGGCAGCATGCAAGGCCAGTTCCAAACCTTTTGCCGACAGACTGTTTTCATGTCGTTGCAGCCAGGCCGTCATGACAAACGCGGCCTTGGTCGAGGTTCTGAGAGCATAAGGCGTGGCCGCCCCGAGCACCTCATCGGAGGGCCAGGCCTTATCGATATAGGCCTGATACAACGTTTTGAAATCCAGTTCCCAGACCCATTTCTTGAAGTCAGCGGGGTGCAGCCTGATCTGCGTTTGCGGTCCATAAGATTGCGGAACCGTGTGACGATAAATGCCTTCATACGTATCGTGATTGCCGCTACCGTGATAGGCGAATTCGTCGACATTTTCGACGATTCGAACAGGTGGCCCGACGTCAGGCGGCGTATACAGGCCGAATGCCGTTTCGCCAAAACGCCCGTCACCAACGGTCTGGTAATTGGAAATCAGTGTTTGTACCAGCGTTCGCGAACTCGCCACTTGCCCTTGGTGTACACCGTTCTGTGCGGGATGGCCGTTGTAATCGTAATCAAGGGTAACCAGCAAGGCTGTCTGCGGTTCGAGGTCATGCCCCCACTTTTCCTTGATCATCTGTTCGCCAAACTGGGCTGGGGTTTGTGGAAGCGCGGTATCCACGGCGGTTTTCAGTTCCTCGCGCATGGGCAGAGATGATGGTGCGCGTGGATGAGAGATGTGCTTGTCAGAAAACTCGTTCATTTTGCAGTCCGTTGCAGTTTGAGGTGGTTCACCCTAACCAATTTGGGCGCTCTGCAACGTGGGAGTGATCAACAGCAACTTTAGGAAAGTTCTCTGTTTCCAGATGAAAAAGGGTAGTCCGGGCAAAAAAAAACCGTGGCAATGTCCACGGTTTTTGTTGTTACAACGATGATGATTCGTGTGTTACCAGAAACGCTGCTGGGTCAATCGGCTCCACCAACTCAACAGCACGCGGTCCACTGAACCGCTGGCCGCCATGCCGATGCGTTCCTGCAGGCTTTTACGTTCGGCGTAATGCAGGTGATAAAGCTCCGACTGTTTGGCACGTTCGGCCAGGTATTCGTCGCTGGTCTTGAGTTCATCGACCAGTTGCTTGTCCAGTGCCGCGACACCCAGCCAGATTTCCCCGGTGGCCACTTCGTCGATGGCCAGTTGCGGGCGGTAGCGGGAAACGAAGTTCTTGAACAGTTGATGGGTAATGTCCAGGTCCTGCTGGAATTTCTCCCGGCCCTTCTCGGTGTTTTCGCCGAACACCGTCAAGGTGCGTTTGTACTCACCGGCGGTCAGCACTTCGAAGTCGATGTCGTGTTTCTTCAGCAGGCGATTGATGTTGGGCAACTGCGCCACCACACCGATCGAGCCGAGGATTGCAAACGGGGCGCTGATGATCTTCTCGCCGATGCACGCCATCATGTAGCCGCCGCTGGCCGCGACCTTGTCGATGCACACGGTCAACGGGATGCCGGCCTGACGGATACGCGCCAGTTGCGAGGAGGCCAGGCCGTAGCTGTGGACCATGCCGCCACCGCTTTCCAGGCGCAGCACTACTTCATCCTTGGGTGTGGCCAGGGTCAGCAACGCGGTGATTTCGTGACGCAGGCTTTCCGTGGCCGAGGCCTTGATGTCGCCGTCGAAATCCAGCACGAACACTCGGGGTTTGGCTTCGGGCTTTTTCTTCTGCTTCTTCTCGGTTTTAGCCTGGGACTTGCGCAAGGCCTTGAGTTGGTCCTTGTCGAGCAAGGTTTGCTCCAGCCGATCGCGCAGCCCTTTGTAGAAATCATTGAGCTTGCTGACCTGCAGCTGGCCGGCCGACTTGCGTCGACCTTTGCTGCGCAAGGCCGCGAAACTGGCCAGGACCACCAGAATGGCGATCACCAGGGTCACGGTCTTGGCCAGAAAAACGGCGTATTCGGACAAAAACTCCACAGGGACTCCTTAAGCGTTGCGCGGCATGGAAGCGCGCGGGATACCTTCAGCATACCCATGCGCCGCCCTTGCGGCCAGCCATGAAACCTCTGGCAACAGGCCTGTAACAGGCATTTCAAACAAGCGTATGTTTTTTCATTGACAGCTCACCGCCATCCTCATAACCTCGCCAAACCTTCAACGTACCGGGACGACGCGGACGTGGGCAGCATCTACTTGATTCGACATGGCCAGGCCTCCTTTGGTGCAGACGACTACGACGTCCTGTCGCCCATCGGTGTTCGCCAGGCGGAAATCCTCGGCCAGCACCTGGCCGAACTCGGTATCAGCTTCGATCGCTGCCTGGCGGGCGACTTGCGCCGCCAGCAACATACGGCCAACAGCGCGCTGGAACAATTCGCCGCCGTGGGCCTGCCGGTACCGATCCTGGAAACCGATTCGGCGTTCAACGAGTTCGACGCCGACGCGGTGATCCGCGCGCTGCTGCCGGCGATGCTGCCGGACGAACCCGAAGCCCTGAACATCCTGCGCAACGCCGCGCAAAACCGCGCCGAGTTCCAGCGTATCTTCGCCCTGATCATCGAGCGCTGGCTGGCCGGCACCTACGACACACCGGAGCTGGAAAGCTGGCTGGGGTTTGTCGAGCGGGTCCGGGCCGGTCTTCACAGAATTCTTGAAAGCGCCGACAACACCCAGAAAATCGCGGTGTTCACCTCCGGCGGCACCATCACCGCCCTGCTCCACCTCATTACGCAAATGCCTGCCAGGCAGGCCTTTGAATTGAACTGGCAAATCGTCAACACCTCGCTCAACCACCTGAAGTTCCGTGGTCGCGAGGTGGCCCTGGCTTCCTTCAACAGTCATGCGCACCTGCAACTGCTGAAGGCCCCGGAACTCATCACGTTTCGCTGAGTCCGGACTATTGTGACCCTGGCTGTAATCACCCAGCTCTAATTACCAAAAAAGGATCAAACCATGACCTCCGTAGCTGATGCCGTACAAGCAATGAAAGCCAAGTTCAACCCAGCCGCTGCTGCCGGTCTGGACCTGGTCTTCGGTTTCCGCATCGACGACACCAAGAACTTCTCGCTGATCGTCAAGGACAGCACCTGCGAGCTGCAAGAAGGCGAGAACCCGGACGCCCAAGTGACCCTGGTGATGGACGGCGAAACCCTGGAAGGCATCGTCAGCGGCGAAACCGACGGCATGCAGGCTTTCATGGGCGGCAAGCTGCGCGCTGAAGGCGACATGATGCTGGCCATGAAACTGTCCGAGCTGTTCCCGGCCTAAGACTGCGGCTCCCTGCTTCGGGAGTCTCGCCGGCTGCACACGAATCCCGCCCCTTGTGGCGGGATTCATCGTTTTCGGCACCTGAAAACCGCCTGCCACGGATTTGCCGTCTATATTCCTTCTGGCCGCCTGGGTCAGCCAGCGGCTGTTTGTCCTCGACTCAAGTTGCGGAGGCACTGGCATGAGCCCATCTGACGACCCTAACGGTTTGAACCGCCGCCACGTACTGCAAGGCTTGTCCGCGGGCGCCATCGGTGCCTGGATCAGTCCGCTGTTCGCAGGCAGTAAAACGATGCCGGAAACGCCCGCCGACCTCATCCTGTACAACGGACGCCTGCACACCGTCGACCGCAAGAAACCCCAGGCCAGTGCCGTCGCGATCAAGGACGGGCGTTTCGTGGTGGTGGGCAGCGATGCCCAGGCCATGGCCCTGCAAGGACCTGCTACACAAGTCATCGACCTGCACGGACGCACGGTGATTCCTGGCCTCAACGACTCGCACTTGCACCTGATCCGTGGTGGCCTCAATTACAACCTCGAACTGCGTTGGGAAGGCGTGCCCTCGTTGGCCGATGCGCTGCGCATGCTCAAGGAACAGGCCGACCGTACCCCGACGCCGCAATGGGTGCGGGTAGTCGGTGGCTGGAACGAGTTCCAGTTCGCCGAGAAACGCCTGCCGACCCTCGACGAACTGAACAAGGCCGCCCCCGACACACCGGTGTTTATCCTGCACCTCTACGACCGCGCCCTGCTCAACCGCGCAGCCTTGAAGGTGGTGGGCTATACCCGCGACACGCCGAACCCGCCCGGCGGCGAAATCCAGCGCGATGCCAATGGTGACCCCACCGGCCTGCTGATCGCCCGCCCCAATGCGATGATTCTCTACTCGACCCTGGCCAAGGGGCCGAAGCTGCCGCTGGAGCACCAGGTCAACTCGACGCGCCAGTTCATGCGCGAACTCAATCGCCTGGGGGTCACCAGTGCGATCGATGCCGGCGGCGGCTATCAGAACTACCCCGACGACTATCAAGTCATCCAGCAACTGGCCCAGGACCAACAGCTCACCGTGCGCATCGCCTACAACCTGTTCACCCAGAAACCCAAGGAAGAACTGGCGGATTTCCGCAACTGGACCGGCAGCGTCAAGTTGCATCAGGGCGATGACTTCCTGCGCCACAACGGTGCCGGGGAAATGCTGGTGTTCTCCGCCGCCGACTTCGAAGACTTCCTCGAACCGCGCCCGGACCTGCCGTCCGGCATGGAGCAGGACCTGGAACCGGTGGTGCGCCATTTGGTGGAGCAACGCTGGCCGTTCCGCTTGCACGCGACCTACAACGAATCCATCAGCCGCATGCTCGACGTGTTCGAGAAGGTCAATCGCGACATCCCCTTTGCTGGATTGCCCTGGTTTTTCGACCACGCCGAAACCATCTCCCCTCGCAACATCGAGCGGGTCAAAGCCCTGGGCGGCGGCATCGCGATTCAGGATCGCATGGCCTTCCAGGGCGAATATTTCGTCGAGCGCTATGGCGCCAAGGCCGCCGAACACACCCCGCCGATTGCCCGCATGCTGGCCGAGGGCGTGCCGGTGGGTGCCGGCACCGACGCCACGCGGGTGTCGAGTTACAACCCCTGGACGTCACTGTACTGGCTGGTCAGCGGGCGCACCGTCGGCGGTCTGGAGCTGTACCCACAAGGCTTGAGCCGCGATACCGCACTGGAAATCTTCACCCACGGCAGCGCCTGGTTCTCCTCCGAGCAAGGCAAGAAAGGCCAGATCAAGGTCGGGCAACTGGCGGATCTCATTGCACTGTCGGCGGACTACTTCCACATCGAGGACAACGGGATCAAGGACATCGAAGCGGTACTGACCATCGTCGACGGCAAGATCGTCTACGGCAGCGCCGAGTTCGAAAAACTCGGGCCACCGCCGATCCCGGTGGTGCCGGAGTGGTCGCCGGTGGCCAAGGTGCCGGGGCACTGGAGAGCAACGCCGCTGACGGCACAGGTTCATCAGTGCGTCGGGGCCTGTGCGGTGCATGCGCACAGTCATGAGCGGGCGCGATTGTCGAATGCGCCGGTCAGTGATTTTCGAGAGTTCTGGGGAGCGTTTGGCTGTTCGTGCTTTGCGTTTTAGATCCCAATCCTTGCGGCGAGCGAGCTTGCTCGCGTTCGGCTGCGCAGCAGTCGCAAACACCAACAACTCGATCCGCCCGAAAAGACGCTGGGGCCGCTTCGCAGCCCAACGCGAGCAAGCTCGCTCGCCACATAACGAAGCAAGGCCGATACATTTCGATTGGCCGGATGTAGGCAAGCTCGCTCGCCACAGGTGTTGAGTGCTCTTACAATGCGGGCACCTCCCACACCGGCCACCCCATGGACATCGACCTCGCCCGCACCTTTCTGGAAATCGTCCGCCACGGCAGCCTTGCCGCGGCCGCCGAGAAGCTTCATGTCACTCAGACCGCGATCACCGCGCGGGTTCAGAAACTCGAAAGCCAGCTGGGCAGCACCCTGTTTGTGCGCAATCGTGCCGGGGCGCGCCTGACACCCAACGGCGAAGCCTTCGTGGTGTACGCCAATCAACTGGTGGAAACCTGGGAAGCCGCGCGCCGGGACCTGCCGCTGCCCGAGGGATACCACGATGTGCTGCACATCGGTGGCGAGGTCAGTCTGTGCAATCCGTTGATGCTCAGTTGGGCCGGCGAACTGCGGGAAAAAATCCCCAGCCATGCCCTGCGCATGGAGATCCGCGACGGTGAAAACCTGCTGCGCCAACTGGAACTCGGGGTGCTGGATGCGGCACTGGTCTATCAGCCCGAATACTGGCCGCGCCTGCAAGTCGAGCAGATTCTGGAAGAGAAACTCATCCTCGTGCGCCAACCCGGACGCGCCGATCCTTATGTGTACATCGATTGGGGTCAGGATTTCCGTCGCCAGCACGATGCCGCCCTGCCGGAAAAAGCCAAGGCGGCCCTGAGCTTCAACCTGGGCCCGCTGGCTTTGCAGTACATCCTCGAAAATGGCGGCAGCGGCTACTTCCGCACCCGCGTCGTGCAGAGTTATCTGGAAAGCGGCGTGCTGGAGCAAGTGCCCAAGGCCCCGGAGTTCAGTTACCCGACGTACCTGGTCTACTCCCGCGACCGCGATTCGGAAACCCTGCAACGGGCCTTCGATCTGCTGCGCGAAGTCATCAAGATCGATGACGACTGGTCGCAACGCTGGAACCCGCTGACCTGAGTCCGGTTTGCACCGGATCATGGCCGTTGTGTCCTCAAGGTTCGTCCAACCAAAACGCCGGGATCGACTAATCTGCTGGAGATAACAATAACGACAGGTGATTGCAGTGAGGCAGACCACCGAAGCATTCCGCAGCCGTTACCGCGCCAACATTCACCCGCTCTACAACCCGTGGCTGCATGGCGCCTTCGTGCTGCTGTTCGGCATTTTGGCCATTGCCGCATTCTGGAGCACCGTGCACCAGGTGCAACCGCTGGCGTGGCTGGCGGTGCCGCTGACCTTGTTGTTCTTCAACCTGGGTGTGTACCTGGTGCATCGACACCTGGGCCATCACAAAAAAGCCTTCGCGCGGATGTTCTACGCGCGCCATGCCGGCGACCATCACAGTTTTTTCGCACCCGGGTACATGACCTACGACAGCGCCCGCGACTGGCGGGTGATTCTGTTTCCGGCCTGGTTGATCGTCTTGCACACCCTGGTCATCACCTTGCCGATCTGGTGGCTGCTCAAGCAGTTCGATGCCAACGTCGCCGGGCTGGTCGCAGGCTGCCTGGTCCTCGGCTACCTGGCCTATGAGGTGTTTCACGCCTGCGAACACCTGCCGCCGCACAATCCGTTGACGCGCCTGCCGTGGATCCGCCAGATGCGGCGCCTGCACGAATTGCATCACCGCCGCGAAATGATGCAGGAGCGCAATTTCAACATCGTTTTCCCGCTGATGGATTATCTGTTCGGCACCCTCTACTGGGAGCCGGAGCAGGCCACCCCGTACCCGACGAGAACGCCCATGACGCGCATGAAGCATCAGATCGAGATTGCTGGAAATCCCATCGACGTACTCGCCTACGCCAGTTCCGTAACCCGTTGGCCGGAGTGGCATCCGTCATCGCTCAAGATCAACGGACAGCGAGGCCCCCTGCATGCCGGCGCGCGGTTCGAAGAGGACATCCGGGCCGGCGGGCGTGACGGGCATCTGAGCTGGGTGGTGGACGAGTACCTGCCGGGGCGGCGCTGGATTGCCCAGGCCCAGGGCGACCACGGTCTGTCTTTGATACTGACCTATGAGTGTGAAGCCAAGGGCGACGGCACGCTGTTTATCCGCACGCTTGAGTATCAGTTCAACGGCCTGGGGATGCGCGTCGCCAACAAACTGCTGCTCAGGCGCCGGATCGATCGTGAGTCGGCGGCGTCGATGCTGGCACTGCGCGAAATGGCGCAAAAACACCTGGCGCAGTGCGGAGTCAATGCGTGAGTCGACGGATCAGATTTCACCACTGCCTGTTGCTGGTGATCATTGCCATTGGCGCGTTCCTGCTGCTGATGCCGACCAAAGTGCAACCGGTGGCCTGGACGCCGCAGCCCGCGCCGTCTCTCAGCAGCGGCGTCTATGCCGATAATCACCGTCTCAAGGGCGTGGAGCGGGTCGGCGCCGCGAACATCGACGGCCCGGAGGCGCTGCTGCTGGAAGGCGATGCGCTGATCACCGGTTTGCATGACGGTCGGCTGATCCGCACCAGTCTCGACGGCAAGGTCACCAAAGTCCTGGCCGATACCGGGGGCCGGCCCCTGGGACTGGCTCGGCACCCCAATGGTTTGCTGGTGATCGCCGACGCGGTCAAGGGCTTGCTGTCGCTGGATGCCCAGGGTCGCCTGGTGGCAATGACCACGACAGCCGCCGGCGTACCCTTCGGTTTCACCGATGACGTGGCCATCGACAAATCCGGGCACTACGCCTATTTCAGCGACGCCTCCAGCCGCTTCGGCTACGGCGAGGACGGCGAGGCCATCATCGAGCACGGTGGTGACGGACGCTTGTTGCGTTATGACTTCCAGACAGGCAAGACCACGGTCTTGCTGGACAAGCTGGAGTTTGCCAATGGCGTCACCCTGGGGCCGGACGATGCCTTTGTGCTGGTCAACGAAACCGGCGCCTATCGCATCAGTCGTTACTGGCTGAGCGGCCCCAAGGCCGGCACCCACGATCTGTTCATCGACAACCTGCCGGGGCTGCCGGATAACCTGGCATTCAATGGCCGCGACCGTTTCTGGGTGGCGTTGTACGCGCCGCGCAACGCACTGCTCGATGCCACGGCGGCGCATCCGTTCGTGCGCAAGATGATCGTGCGGGCCATGACGATCCTTCCCAAACCGGTAGAGAAACGCGCGTTTGCCCTGGGCCTGGACATCGAGGGCAAGGTGATCGCCAACCTGCAGGATGGCAGCAGCGGCAATTACTCGCCGGTTACCACGGTGCGTGAGTATGGGGAGTGGTTGTATTTCGGCTCGCTGAAGGCGAAGAACATGGTGCGGTTGCCATTGAGTACCGCCTTGGAGAAATAACCCGGATAACCCTGTGGGAGCGAGCCTGCTCGCGAAGAGGGTGTGTCAGTCGACACAGATGTATCTGACACGCCG